>JAFQWT010000165.1 GCA_017407375.1 Clostridia bacterium | reverse complement strand
GAGGGCGGCGGGGTGAGATGCACGCGGGGGCGTGATGAGATACAAGGGCGGAGCGCCCTTGATGATATACACGCGGGGGCGTGATGATATACACCGCGCGAGGCGCGGTGATGGGAGACCCCTCTCAGTCGCGTTTCGCCCGAGCTCCCCCCAGGGGGAGCGCTACGGGAGACGAGCTTCCCTTGTCTTTCCGTTCGTCTAATATCGGCCTCGCCCTTGGGGAGAGGTGGCGGCGCAGCCGACGGAGAGGGCGCGCAGAAAAAGAAAAAACCGCGCCGAGGCGCGGTTTTGGGGTCACTGTGAAAGGTGCTGGCGGAAGGCGGCGGCAACCTCGGCATTCAGGCGGGCGAGAAGCTCACGGGGGAGCTTTTCCACGCGGTCGTAGGTGTCGAGGCCATTCTGCTCATCCTCGATGTCGGTGAGCTGGGTATAGACGGTACAGCCGAGCCCCTCACAGAGGATCGCGGGGATCACCTCACGGCGGAAGAGGCGCGCGTAGGCCTCGGCGAGGGCCTCGGGCGTGCGGAAGCGGCGGTAGCCAAAGGTCCTTTCGGTGAAGGTATGCCCCTCCATGGCGTAGGAGTAACCGCCGAACTCGGTCAGCGCCAGGATGCGGCGGCCGTCGTTCTTCGGGCGGGCGGGGCGGAAGTAGATGTGGCGGCTGCAAAGGTCGCCCGCCCCCTTGTCCTGCCAACCGCTGGCGTGGTCGTAAAGGCGGGAGGGGTCGCGGCTGCGGAGGTGGGCGGTGTTGCGGACGGCGTCAAACTGACCCCACGCCTCGTTGAAGACGGTGTACAGCACCAGCGAGACGCAGTTATAGAGCGTGTCCTGCACCGCCTCGGCCTCGTGGAGCCAGAAGGCGCGGGAGGCGGGGTCGGCACGGCCCATGGAGGCATAGTTTTCATCGTTGAGACGGAGGTTCAGGAAGGGCGCAAGGACCAAGCGATGGGGGCGCTCCCGCTCGCCGCCGTTCATCATATCCTGGAAGACGGCAATGCCGAGGATATCGCAGTAGTAGTACCAAAGGGCGGGCTCCAGCTTGCAATGCTTGCGGAGCATATTAAAGCCGCGATCCTTGACGCGGACAAGCTCCTCGTACATCGCACGGGCCGAGGGGGGCGTGTAGAGCCCTTCCCTCCAATAGCCCTGGTCAAGGAGGCCGTTGTAGAAGATCGGTTGCCCGTTTTCTGCAAAGTATTGTTTACCGTTAACCTCAATTTTGCCGTGGGAGCGGACACCAAAGTAGCTTTCCACGGTATCGTCGCCCAGGGTGAGGAGGAGGCGGTAGAGGTGGGGGGCGGCGGTCGACCAGGGGATACAGGCCGAGACGTCCAGCGTGAGGGTCTCGCCTGCCGCCACGGAGCCAAAGGCCAGGACGGTGTCGCCGTCCAGCGCAGTGACGGTCACCTCCCCCGCGACGGTGGCCTCGGGGGTAACGGCGAGGGTCCTCTCCCGAAAGGAGGGGAGGAGGCGGACCGAGGTGAGCGCCTCCTGCGGGGTGCTTTCCAGCCACACCGACTGCCAGATGCCCGACTGCGGGGTGTACCAGATGCCGCCCGGGCGGTAGCGCTGCTTGCCGCGGCCGTAGATGGGAGAGGAGGCATCGTCCCGCACGAGGAGGCAGAGGGTGTTCTCGCCCGCCGTGAGGGCCGCGGTGAGGTCGACCTCAAAGGGGGTGTAGCCGCCCTCGTGGTGGCCGACCTCCTGCCCGTTCAGGAACACGCGGCACCGCTGGTCCACAGCGCCGAATTGCAACAGCAGGCGGCCGCGGAAGAAGCCCTCGGGCAGGGTGAAGGTGCGGCGGTAGGCCAGCGTTTCCTCGGGGCGGAGGACACGCAAAACGCCCGAGGCGGGGCTTTCGGGCGAGTAGGGGACGAGGATCCTGCCGTCATAGGCATCGGGCAGGCGCTCCTCGGTGAGAAAGGCGTATTCCCACTCGCCGTTCAGGGAGAGATAGCTCTCGCGGCGGAACTGCGGGCGCGGGTATTCGGCAAGCGGCAGGGCACTCTCGGAAAATTCGGGTGTGAAGATCATTGGACACCTCGCGTTGTTTATTCTTTATCCTTATTGTAGCACGCGGCGGCGGTTTTGGCAAGGGGGCGGCGGTGAGATGCACGCCAAGGCGTGATGAGATACAAGGGCCGGGCGCCCTTGATGATATACACGCGGGGGCGTGATGTGATACAAGGGCGGGGCGCCCTTGATGATATACACGCTGACGCGTGATGATATACCGCCTGTGGGCGGATGATATACACCGCGCAAGGCGCGGCGATGAAAGACCCCTCTCAGTCGCGTACCGCCCGAGCTCCCCCCGAGGGGGAGCCCTTCGGAAAGCCGAGCTTTACTTTTGTTTGCGTTCGTCTACCATCGGCCTCGCCCTT
>JAFQWT010000164.1 GCA_017407375.1 Clostridia bacterium | reverse complement strand
GTCAGTCCCGAGATCTACGATGCCCAGCATACGGAGGACATCCTCGATATGGCGGAGGAATACCCCGACCGCATCATCCCCTTTTGCAATGTCGACCCCCGCACGGGGTGGAACTCTCCTCACACGCCGCTGGAGAAGTACCTGGAGTACGATAAGGAGCGCGGCTGCCGCGGCTGTGGCGAGGTCATGCCGAATATGCGTACCGACGACCCGAAGGTGCAAAACCTTTTCCGCGCGTGTGAAAAGGTCGGCCTCCCCGTCACCACGGACGGCTCGGACCAGACGGACGGCGACTTTGGCCTCTACGATGACCCCGGCCTTCCTCAGTTTGAGTTATCGCTCCGCCGCTTCCCGAAGCTTATCTTCTTCGGCCACGGCCCCATCTTCTGGGGTGAGATCGCCCGCCTTGAGACCCCCGGGGAAAAGAGCGCGCCCTACCGCTTTGCGGGCGGGCAGCTTGGCTCCCTCCCGAACCAGGGTCAGCCCATCCGTGAGGAGGGAGTGGTCGCCAAGCTCCTCCGCCGCTACCCGAACCTCCACTGCGACCTCTCGGACGGCACGGCCTACAACGCCCTCACGCGTGACCTCTCGTACACCGAGGCCTTCATCCGTGAGTTTGAGGACCGTATGTACTTCGGTACCGACTGCTGCTTCCCCGGTATGCCCGTTCCCCTCATCGACACCCTGAAGGAGTGGAAGGCGTCGGGCCTCATTACCGCCGCCGCCTACAATAAGATCACCCACGAGAACGCCATGCGCCTTCTGGGCCTGTGACCCTCTCACACCGAAAAAGGAGCCAACGGCTCCTTTTTCTTTTCCCGCCGCCCGCGCCCCGCCCTCCTTCACCCCTCCCTCCATCACCGCGCCTCGCGCGGTGTATATCATCCGCCTATCGGACGGTATATCATCACGCGTCAGCGTGTATATCATCAAGGGCGTCCCGCCCTTGTATACCACTGCCGCCTCGTGCCCTCTCCGTCGGCTACGCCGCCACCTCTCCCAAAGGGCGAGGCCGATATTAGACGAACGGAAACAAAGGTGAAGCTCGGCTTTCCGAAGGGCTCCCCCTCGGGGGGAGCTGGCGCGGTACGCGGCTGAGAGGGGCCTCTAATCACCGCGCCTCGCGCGGTGTATATCATCCGCCCATCGGGCGGTATATCATCACGCGTCAGCGTGTATATCATCAAGGGCGCCCCGCCCTTGTATCTCATCACGCCCTAGCGTGCATCTCCTTGCCCCCAAATATGTAAAGAAAACCTTCCAAAAACGCAAAAAAGCAAAAACGCCCCCTCGTTTTTCATGGATTTCTTCCGTTGGGACATACTGATAAGAAAAAAGGGGGTGTCCGTATGCAGGGAAAAGCGGTATGGCGTGAGGGGCTTATCGTCCTTCGCACGGTGTTGGTGTCGGCGGCGGTGGCCACGGGGCTCCACGTGTTTGTGTATCGGGCCAATTTTGCCCCCAGCGGCGTTGACGGCCTGGCCACCATGCTCCAGTACCTCTCGGGGGAGGTCCTCGGCCATAGGGTCAACGCGGGCGTTTTTACCCTGCTTTTGAACCTGCCCCTCCTTCTGGCCGCGTGGGCACGGCTCAGCCGCCGCTACGTCCTTTATACCCTCGTCTATACCCTCACGGTGTCCCTGACGCTCCCCCTCCTCGATGCCGTCTCCTTCTATCAGTACGACTGCCTCGGCGGCGGGGGAGACCCCGTGCTGGCCGCCCTCTTCGGTGGGTGCGCCCAGGGGCTGACGGGCTACCTTCTGCGGCAGGGCGGCTCCTCGGGCGGGGTGGACGTCATTGCCTGCCTCATCGGTCGGCGCTACCCCCACCGCCAGCTGGAGCGCGTGATCGCCTGGCTCAGCTACGCCGTGGTCGCCCTCTCCTTTTTCGTCTACCGTGACGTCGGTGCGGTGCTGCTCTCGCTCGTCTCGATCTTTGCCTGTGAGCGCGTCAGCGCTGCCTTCCTCCGTACGCGCCGCGGCGGCATCCGCGCCGAGATCGTCACAAGCGAGGCGGAGGCGGCGGCCGTGCGCCGCGTGATCCTCTCGGAGCTTCGTCACGGGGCCACCCTGCTTTCGGGCCGCGGGCTTTACGGAGGGGAGGAAAAGTGCGTGACCGTTTGCCTTGTCACCTATCGGGAGCTGCCCGCCCTCCTTTCCCGACTTTCGGCGCTTCCCGGCGTCTTTTGCCATTACACCGAGGCCCTCGGGATCGTCGGTCGCTTTGATTATGAGCCAAAAAAATAGCGCGTTCCCCTTGCGGAGAACGCGCTATTCTTATCCCTGCGGTCGATTTCCGAATTTTTTGATCAAAAGGATGAGCCCCAGCACCATGGCGGCGGGGAACAGGGCGGCAAACAGAAGGCCAACGCCGATATCCCCTCCGGCCCCCTCGGCGATCCCGCCCACCATACCGGGGCCGAGCGCGGCGCCAAGGTCCCCCGCCAAGGCGAGGAAGGCGAACATCGCCGTCCCGCCCCGCGGGCATTTTTGCGCGGAGAGACTGATCGTCCCCGGCCAAAGGATGCCCACCGCCAGCCCGCAAAGCGCACAGCCGACAAGGCCAAGCGCCGCCAGCGGAGAAAGCGCCGCCAAAAGGTAGCAGCCCACGCCCAGCACCCCCGCGACCAGCATGGTCTTAGGCAGGTCGATCCTCTCGCTCCTTTTGCCGTAGAACACGCGCGCAAGACCCATGAACGAGGCAAAAAGGCAGGGCCCGGCGAGGTCACCGACCGTTTTGGAAACACCGAGCGCCGCCTCCGTAAACGCGGAGGCCCATTGCGTCATCGTTGCCTCGGAGGCGCCCGCCGCGACCATCAGCACGATCATCAAAAGAAAGAGCGGCTGCCGCAGCAGCTGGCCAACGCGCATCCCCTTCCCGTCCTCCACCAGCCGCTCGATCGGGCAGGTGAGGAAGTTGACGGTGTTTATGAGCGGCACCGCCGCCAGAAGGAGGGAAAGAATGCGCCAATTCTCAATGCCAAAGATGGCGAAAAAGACCGTAGAGCCGAGAATGACACCGACCGAG
This sequence comes from Clostridia bacterium, assembly GCA_017407375.1. GTDB lineage: Bacteria > Bacillota > Clostridia > Oscillospirales > CAG-272 > UBA1740. The sequence goes on along the minus strand of JAFQWT010000164.1, from coordinate 6,604 downwards.
CCCCAGCAGAAGAAGGAGTGCAAAAGACTCATCACGCCCGCTTTGTTCTCAAACGGGCAGGCCTCCACGATGGGGCTGAGGAGCACCTCGACAAGGCCACTGCCGATGGCGTACAGAACCACGGACAGAAGAATGCCGACAAAGGGGTCGGGGAGCCACTCGGGGAGGAAGGCCATCAGCACAAGCCCCGCGGCGGACACCCCCTGCGAGACCACCACACACGTGCGGTAGCCGATGACGTCGGCAAACTTCACCGCCACAAGGTCGATCAGCAGCTGCGTTAAGTAGAAGACCATCGGGATGAGCGCGATCTTGTCGAGCGTGATCCCGTAGCTTTCGCGGAAGGTCAGAAAGAGGAGGGGGGTAAAATTGGAGGAGATGGCCTGGGTGATAAAGCCGAGGTAGCAGGCCACCAGCGTTTTTTTGTAGCTTTTCGCCCTTGACATGGCGCACCGTTACCCCTCGACCATGGCGGCAAGGCGGCGGGCGGCGGCGGCCATTTCGGCAAGTCCTGCGGCGACCGTGTCGGGGGTGTAGGAGGCGAGGTGGCGTTCGGCCTCCAGCGTTATGTAGCCCGTATAGCCCACCTCGCGTAGGGCCTCGGCGATCGGCTCAAAGTCGATCTGCATCGAAAAGGGAATGGCGTGGCGGTCACGGTGGAGGTCATTATCGTGCACGTGCAGGGCCGCAAGGCGCGCCCCGAGGGCGCGGATCAGCTCGACCGACGAGGTGCCAAGCCCGCGCATTTCGGCGTGGCCGATGTCAAGGCAGGCGACAAAGGCAGGATCGTCGATGGCCTGAAGCTGAAGCGGAAAATTCTTGTGGTCCGAGCAGGCGGCGGTGGCGGCGCAGTCCTTGTCGGCATCCCATTTCCACATATTCTCGGTGGCAATGCGGACACCGCACGATTTTCCCAGCTCCACGAGAGGACGGTACATCTCGGCATTTTCCTCGATCGAGATGCTGCTGTTGGGGTGAATGACGCATACGTCGCCCCCTGCGATGGCCGTGCATTCGATGGCGCGGCAGAGGTAGGGGAGCATACGCTCATCCGAGGGGAAGGGAGCGTGCGACTGGTTGCAGACGAGGCCGCATTCCTTGGCCACGTGCGAGAGCTCCTTGGCAAAGGCGGCGTAGCCCGCCCCCGCGAGGGGGTGATCGGTCTCGACGATCTTGTTGGTCCGCCAGTCGACGGGCGCCATCGCGAACATCGAAAAATCGTAGGCGTCAAAGCCCGCGGCGGCAACAAGCTCCACGGCGCGTACCTCGCCCACGTGCTTAGCGGCGGAGGCGATCTCGGTAGAGATTTTCATAGCGGAACTCCTTTCTGTGGTCAGCCCTCGATCATCGCGCCGAGGCGGCGGGCGGCGGCGGCCATTTCGGCAAGGCCTGCGGCAACCGTGTCGGGGGTGTAGGAGGCGAGGTGGCGTTCGGACTCCAGCGTTACGTAGCCCGTATAGCCCACCTCACGGAGGGCGGCGGCCACGGCGGCGAAGTCGATCTGCATGGAGAAGGGAATGGCGTGGCTGTCAAGATGGCGGTCGTTATCGTGCACGTGGAGGGCCGCAAGACGCGGGCCGAGCGTTCTGATCATATCGACGGCGGTGGTACCAAGCCCGCGCATCTCGGCGTGGCCGATGTCAAGGCAAGCGACAAAGGCGGGATCGTCGAGGGCCAGCAGGTGGCGCAAAAAGTCCTCGTGGTGAGAGCAGGCGGCGGGGAGCGCCTCGTTTTTCTCTCTGTCCCAGTTCCACATATTTTCGGTGGCAATGCGGACGCCGCACCCCTTGGCAAATTCAAGGAGAGGGGCGTACATTTCGGCGTTCTCCTCGGCCGACTTATTGTTGTCGGGGTGAATGACGCACACGTCTCCCCCCGCAATGGCCGTGCATTCGATGGCACGGTAGAGGTAGGGGATCAACGGCCCGCGCGAGGGGAAGGGGGCGTGCGACTGGTTGCAGACGAGGCCGCATTCCTTGGCCACGTGAGCGATCTCCTTGGCAAAGGCAGCGTAGCCCGCGTTCGCAAGCGGGTGGTCACTCTCCTTGACGGTGCCCGTCTTCCAGTCGACGGGCGCCATCGCGAACATCGAAAAATCGTAGGCATCAAAGCCCGCGGCGGCCACAAGCTCCACGGCGCGCACCTCGCCCACGTGCTTGGCGGCCGAGCTGATCTCGGTAGAGATTTTCATAGCTCACTCCTTCTTCAAAAGGTCGCGGATCTCACGGAGGAGGTCCTCAGTGGTCGGGTTCTTCTCGCGTTCAAGACGTGCTTTTTCGGCCTCCTCGGCGGCCTTTTTCTCGGCGGCCTCTCTTTCTTCCCGCTCCCGCTCGGCATAGTAGGCACGCACGGCATCGGGGTCGGCAAGGCACACGCCGCGGCGGCGCATGTCCTTCACGTCACGGCGGCGCGGCACGCCCGAAAGCATCCGCGCGGCCAGCGTTTTGTTCTGCGCGCGCACGCGGTTGATGAGCTTCACGATCGTAAATAGCACCAGCGCCACAAGGAAAAAGTTGAGGATCGCGTTCAGGAAGGCGCCCCAGTCGATGTAGATCGAGTTGGCAAGGTCCAGCGTGCCGTCCTCCAGGGTCGTGCGCTTGAGCACGGTATAGACCTCGCTCAGGGAATCCGCCCCGAAGATGAGGGTCAAAAGCCAGTTGATGATGGGTTTTAGGACGTTGTTTGACAGCCCGTTGACGATCGCGGTGAACGAGCTACCAACGATCACGCCAACGGCCATATCCACCACGTTACCGCGGGAGATGAAGGTCTTGAATTCGGTAAAAAAGCGTTTCACGTGCATTCTCCTTTTCCATAGTCTACCGTTATTATACCCCCGTCCCCTCGGCTTGTCAATTCCGCGCCGCCCACTTTTTCTTTTTTCCCTTGCAAAATCGCGGGGGTTGTGCTATGATAAAGAAAAAGAATACACTTCGGGAGGGAACCCATGGATACTGTCAAGATCGAGCGCGGCAATTGCCGCATGATCGCCCATCGCGGCGCCTCGGCCCTGGAGGCCGAGAACACCGTGGCCGCCTTTGTGGCCGCCGCTAACCGCAGCTATTGGGGCATCGAGACCGACGTCCGCGTGACCAAGGACGGCAAGTACGCCATCAGCCACGACGACACCCTGACCCGCATGGCGGGCGTGGAGCTGAAGGTGGAGGAGGCAACGCTGGCGGAGCTGCAGGCGGTCCGCCTCTTTGATAAAACGGGCAAGACCCGCTCCGACCTTGTCGTGCCGACGCTGGAGGACTATATCTCGGTCTGCCACCGCTACGGCAAAAGATCGGTCCTTGAGCTGAAGGGGGACATCGCGCCCGAGCACGTCGCGGGGATCCTTGACGTTATCGAGAGCGCGGGGCATTTTGAGGACACCGTGTTCATCAGCTTCCGCCCGCAGAACCTTTTGAACGTCAAAAAGCTCCGCCCGATGGCCGAGGCCCAGCTCCTCCCGTCCGAGAATGCCGAGTGGGTGATGAAGTATTGCCTTGAAAACCGCATCGGCCTGGATATCCACCACACCTACCTGACGCCCGAGATCGTGGAGATGGTCCACAAGGCGGGGCTCCTTGTCAACTGCTGGACGGTCGACACGCCCGCCTACGCCGCCCGCGCCATTGGTATGGGGGTCGACTTCATCACCACCAACACCCTTGAGTGATATGGAGCCGAAGGACTATACCCTCGTCCGTACCGAGGGGGAATACGCCATTCTCCGTGACGACACCACGGGAGACGAGGTCTTTATCGCCCTCTGCCTCCTGCCGCCGTCGGCGGATATCGGGACACGCCTACGCTATGTAATGTTCTCCTACGAGATCATAGAGTGAGAGCGGAAACTTCGGGCATAAACCGCAAAAAAGGGAGCCGCTGGCTCCCTTTTTTGCTTCGCCGTTCCCCCCGCTCGACGTAGGAAAATACGCCATCGGGACGGGAAGCGACGATGTCTTTCTCGCCCTCGTCGGCGGATCTCGGCATAAACCGCAAAGAAAAAAAGAGCAACAACGTTGCTCCTTTTTCTTTTTTAAAGCGATTCCCTGAAAAAGCTGCGGTCGACGGTGTAGCCCTCGGGCGTGTGGCGGAGGCCGTAGGAGCACTCTCGGATGAGCGAGAAGAGCTGGACGCCGTCAATGCCCACGCAGTCGGGCAGGGCATCAAAGAAGCGGCGCGCCGCCTCGTGAAAGTAGGAGGTGGTCACAAAGATGCCGCGCGTGCCGCCCTTGGCGCGCATGGCGCCGTAAAAGCCGCGCACCTCCCGCTCGGTCACGTGGAGATGCTCGCGGCGGCACTTGGTCTGAAGGAGCACGATCTCGGAAAAGCCGAGCGCGTCCCGCGTTTCGATGCGGCCGTCAATGCCGCCGTCGTCCGCCCCGCCCGAGACCTCCGCCACCGTCACGGTGCGGCCCGTGCGGCGGTAATAGTCACGCAGGAGAGAGACGGTAAAGCGCTCGAAAAACGCGCCGCCCTGGCGGTGCAGGAGCGAAAGATACAAGCGGCGGAGGCGCTCGTCGTCTCCGTTTTCAAAGAACTCCCGGTCATGGACCGTGCGGCGGTAAAGCTCCCCCTCACGGGAAAGCTCGCCCTCCCTCACCAGAGCATCAAGGAGAGACCCCGTCATCGAGCGCAGGGCGTGGTCGTCCTTTGGGGTGGGGGTGCGCTTTGTGCCAAAGTGCCCCTCGGCGCTCTCGTAGATCTCGCTCCGCGTGAGCGCCTCGCCCTCAAGGAGAGAGAGGAGGAAGTCGCGGCAGGCGGCATCCCGCACCGCCACGTGCGCGTCCTTCTTTAGGATGTAGCGCCCCTCGGCGCTCCTATGGAGCGTGCCGTCACGGCAGAGGTCGGATAGCACCGTGCCAATGGCGGAAAAGAGGAGGTTCTTGCGGCTGTCGGGCGTGTTGTCAGAAAGCTCCGCCGCACCAAGGGCAAAGGAGACGGCCAGGCGCTTGTTGATCTCACGGCGGAAAAGCCCCGGCTCCTCGGAGAGCAGGGCAAGGATCTCGCGGCGGATCCTCTCGCGCCGCTTTTGGGTCATGGCTTTTTTCATCTTCATTGTGGGTACCCCGTGGGGAAAGCAACGACTTCCCCCGCGCAATGTCTAAAACGGAAACAAAACTTTACTTTTACACCATATCCTCGGGGCGGTAGGCGGCATCAAAGGCCTCGGCCGTCATGGCGCCCGTCTCTAAGACCGCCTCACGGAGGGTCAGCCCCCGCTCGCTTGCCAGCTTGACAAGCGCGGCCGTTTTCTCGTAGCCAAGGAGGGGTGAGAGGGCGGTGGCGGTCATCAGGGAGGAGTGGAGGTTCTTCCTCATCCTCTCGCGGTCGGCCTTGATGCCGCCCGCGCAGTGCTTGTCAAAGGAGGCAACGGCATCCGCCAGCAGGCGCACCGAGGAGAGGAAATTGTGGATCGTTACGGGCAAAAAGACGTTCAGCTGGAAATTCCCCTGGGAGGCCGCCAGCGTCACGGCGGTGTCGTTGGCCATGACCTGCACCGCCACCATGGTCAAGGCCTCACACTGCGTGGGGTTGACCTTGCCGGGCATGATCGAGGAGCCGGGCTCATTCTCGGGGATCGTGATCTCCCCAAGGCCGCAGCGCGGCCCGCTGGCCAGCCAGCGCACGTCGTTGGCCAGCTTGAAAAGGTCGGCGGCCAGCGCCTTGAGGGCGGCGTGAGCACGCACGAGGGGGGAAAGCGAGGTCAGGGCGGAGAACTTGTTCTCGGCCGAGGTGAAGGGCGTACCGAGGAGCAGGGAAAGCTCGGCGGCCACGGCGTCACCAAAGCTCCGGGGGGCGTTGAGCCCCGTGCCAACGGCGGTCCCGCCGATGGCCAGCGCACGGCAGCCGTCGGTCGCCGCGAGGATCCCCTCAAGGTCACGCTCCAGGGAGGCGCGCCAGCCGCTGATCTCCTGGGAGAAGGCGATGGGCGTGGCATCCTCAAGGTGTGTCCGCCCCGATTTGACCACCCCGCGGTTCTCGTCCTCCAGGCGCAGGAGCGTGGCAATGAGCGCGCGGAGCGCGGGGAGCAGCCGCCCCTCGACCTCACACACGGCGGAAAGGTGCATGGCGGTGGGGAAGGTGTCGTTCGAGGACTGCGACATATTCACGTCATCGTTCGGGTGGAGGAGGGGCTTACCGAGCCGCTCGTTGCCCCGCGCGGCGATCACCTCGTTGGCGTTCATGTTGCTTTGCGTGCCGCTCCCCGTTTGAAAGACCACAAGGGGGAAGTGGTCAAGGAGCGTCCCGTCCATGACCTCCCGCGCGGCGGCCTCAATGGCGGCGCACTTTTCCTCGGTCATGCGGTGGGGCAGAAGGCGGGCATTGACCCGCGCGGCGGCCAGCTTCAGGGCGCCAAAGGCGCGGATGACGGCGGCGGGCATGCGGGCCTCCCCGATCTTAAAGTTTTCAAGACTGCGTGCGGTCTGCGCGCCGTAATAGCGGTCGCAGGGGACGCGCACCTCTCCCATTGAGTCGTGCTCGGTACGGTATTCCATGGGTCGATCCTCGTTTCGATTTCTTTCCTCTATTTTACCATAGATCGGCGGTCATTTCAATAGGTAAAGGAAAAAGCCCCCGCGGGGGCTTTTTCTTTTTCATGGCTTATTCG
>JAFQWT010000163.1 GCA_017407375.1 Clostridia bacterium | reverse complement strand
TAATCCCCATGCAAAAACCGAGAATCGAGACCCTCTGTGTCCAGGGCGGCTACAGCCCGAAGAACGGTGAGCCGCGCCAGATCCCGATCATTCAGAGCACCACCTTCCGCTACGAGACCAGTGAGGATATGGGCAAGCTCTTTGACCTTGAGGCCAGTGGCTATTTCTACTCCCGCCTGCAAAACCCCACCTGCGATACCGTGGCGGCGCGCATTGCCGCCCTGGAGGGTGGCGCCGCGGCCATGCTGACCTCGTCGGGTCAGGCCGCCAACTTCTTTGCCGTTTTCAATATCGCCTCGGGCGGTGACCACGTGGTCGCCTCGTCAGCGCTGTACGGCGGCACCTATAACCTCTTTGCCGTTACCATGAAGCGTATGGGCATCGAATTCACCTTCGTCGCGCCCGACTGCAGTGCGGAGGAGCTGGAGGCGGCCTTCCGCCCGAACACCAAGGCCGTGTTCGGTGAGACCATCTCGAATCCCTCGCTTGACGTTTTTGATTTTGAAAAATTCGCCACGGCTGCCCACGCCCACGGCGTCCCGCTGATCGTGGATAACACCTTTGCCACGCCCGTCAACTGCCGCCCCTTTGAGCACGGCGCGGACATCGTCACCCATTCCACCACCAAGTACATGGACGGCCACGGCTCTGCCGTTGGCGGCGCCATTGTCGATTCGGGGAAATTCGACTGGCTGGCTCATGCCGACAAGTTCCCCGGCCTCACCACGCCCGACGAGAGCTATCACGGCATCGTGTACGCCGAAAAGTTTGGCCTTGAGGGCGCCTTCATCACCAAGGCGACCGCCCAGCTGATGCGTGACCTCGGCTCCTCGCCCGCCCCGCAGAACGCTTATCTCCTTGGCCTCGGCCTTGAGAGCCTGCACGTCCGTATGAAGCGCCATTGCGAGAACGCCCTGGCCGTCGCCACCTTCCTCTCCCGGCATAAGGCGGTCAAGTGGGTGCGCTACCCCTCGCTCCCCGGTGACAAGCAGTACGCCCTTGCCGAGAAGTATATGCCGAACGGCACCTGCGGCGTCATCAGCTTTGCCGTGGAGGGCGGCCGCGCCGCCGCCGAGCGCGTCATGAAGAACCTGCGTGTGGCCGCCATTGAGACCCACGTGGCCGATGCCCGCTCCTGCTGCCTGCACCCCGCCAACGCCACGCACCGTCAGATGAACGATGCCGAGCTGGCGGCCGCCGGCATCACGCCCGACCTTGTCCGCTTCTCCTGCGGTATTGAGGCCGCCGAGGACCTGATCGCCGACCTCGAGCACGCACTCTCCTTCGCCTAATCTGCTTTACGTAAACAAAACCATACAAAACGGAGTACACCGATGCCGATCAAGATCCCCAATTCCCTCCCCGCGGTCAAAACGCTGGAGGCGGAGAACATCTTTGTCATGACCGAGCGGCGCGCCGCCACGCAGGACATCCGTCCTCTGCGGATCCTGCTGCTCAACCTCATGCCAACAAAGATCGATACCGAAACGCAGTTCTCGCGCCTGCTTGGCAACACGCCCCTGCAGGTCG
>JAFQWT010000162.1 GCA_017407375.1 Clostridia bacterium | reverse complement strand
TATTATAGCACGTCAAAAAAATAAATCAACCCTTTACAAAAAGTCACCTCGCGTGGTACAATATATGGAGAATAAATATTTTTTAAGGAGCAAAACTGAGAATGAGCATAGAAGCAAAGGGGCGCGTGCTGGGCGTGGATTACGGGGACGTCCGCACGGGCATCGCCATATCGGACGAGGGGCGCTTCCTTGCCTCGGGGCTCGCTACCCTGCGGGAAAACGGCATGCTGAAGACCGCTGACCGCGTGGCGGCCGAGGCCGGCGAGCGCGGCGCCACCCTGATCGTTGTGGGGCTCCCGCGCAATATGGACGGGAGCGAGGGCGGCCGCGCCGAGGTCATCCGCGCCTTTGTTGCCCACCTTGCCGAGCGCACCGCCGTGCCGATCGCCCTGTGGGATGAGCGCCTCTCCACCGTGGAGGCACACCGCATCCTCTCGGCCGGCAACACGCGCGGCCGCCGCCGCAAGGCGGTCGTCGATACCCTCGCCGCGGAGATCATTCTGCAAAGCTATCTTGACGCCCACCGCTGATTTTTCCAAAAAAATGCGGTGCCGTCACACACCCTTCACACATAACGGCTATAATGAAGGGGAACCTGCCAAGGAGGTACCTTATGAAACGTAATACATCGGGGGTGGCCCCCCATTCCTTCCGCGTGAGCGCGGCCCTGCTCGCCGCCCTTTTGCTGCTGGCGATCCTTTCACTCTCGCTCTCGTCCTGCGGCCTTCTGCCCGTCTTCCCCGCGGAGGAGGGGGATGAGACCTCCGCCGCCGTCACCACCGCGGTGCGTACGCCCGCCACCACGCAGAACATCACGGTCAACCAGTACTATACACCCGCCCCGCCGCCCGGGGAGGCAGGCACCTATGCGTACGTCGCGGAGGTGGCCTCTCCCTCGGTGGTCTCGATCATCACCGAGGCGACCTCGTACGATAAGTATTACGGCACCTACGTCGAAAGCGGCGCGGGCAGCGGCGTCATCTTCTATGCCGACGGCACCTACGCCTATATTATCACCAACAACCACGTGGTTGAGGGCTGCACCGGCGTGAAGGTCCATACGCACGACTCCGCCGTCTACGATGCCGAGGTCCTCGGCACCGACTGGATGACCGACATCGCCGTTTGCCGCATCCGCGCCACGGGGCTCACCGTCGCCACCGTCGGCAACTCCTCGGAGCTCCGCCTCGGGCAGGAGGTCGCCGCCATCGGTAACCCCCTCGGCACGCTCGGCGGCACCGTCACGGACGGCATCATCGGCTGCCTTGCCCGCTCGATCTCGGTCGAGGGCGTTCCCATGACGCTCATCCAGCATTCGGCGGGCGTCAGCCCCGGCAATTCGGGCGGCGGCCTCTTCAACCTTTACGGTCAGCTCATCGGCATCGTGAATGCCAAGTCGGCGGGCACGGGGGTCGAGGACATCGGCTTTGCCATCCCCATCGACCTCGCGCTTGACCGCGCCGTGCAGATCGTCAACCGCGGCTACGTCGCGGGCACGCCCTATCTCGGCCTTGCCTTCTCGCAGACCTCCGAGTACGGCCCCGTCGTTGCCGAGTATTTCTATAACGCCGAGCTTTCGGCCCTCAACCAGGACACCATCGCCGTCGGTGACATTCTGCAAACGCTGGGCGGCGTGACCGTCACCGAGACGGCCGACCTGCGCGCCGTCCTCTCCTCGGTGGAGATCGGGGACACCCTGGCGGCCGAACTTCTTCGTCCCGTCCGCTACGGCATCGGCTACCGCTACGTGAAGTACACCGTCAACCTCAAGGTACACGAATACGTGCCCGAGGGCGTGACCCCCGCCGAGCCGACCGATCCCGAGAACACGGGGGACATCAATTTCAACTGACCGAGGAGGAACGACCCATGGCTCATCTGCTCATCGTGGACGATGAGGCGCCGATCCGCACGCTGATCCGCAAGTACGCCGAGTTTGGCGGCCACACGGTCAGTGAGGCGGAGGACGGCATGGCCGCCGTCCGTTGTGCCCGTGACCTTACGCCCGACCTTGTGATCATGGACATCATGATGCCGGAGCTTGACGGCTTTTCCGCCGTCCGTGAGATCCGCAAATTCTCGCGCGTGCCCGTCCTCTTTCTCTCGGCGCGCGGCGAGGAATACGATAGGATCAACGGCTTTGAGTGCGGCGCCGACGATTACGTCGTCAAGCCCTTCTCGCCGAAGGAGCTGCTCCTGCGGGTCGAGGCGATCTTAAAGCGGTGCGGTGAGGGCGCCCCCGCACCCGCGCCCGCCAAGGAGGTCTATACCTTCGGCGGCCTTACCGTCGATATGACGGCGCGCATCGTCACCGTGGACGGCGCCCCCCGTGACCTTTCCCCCAAGGAATACGACCTGCTCTTTTACATGATCCGCCATAAGAACGTCGCTCTCACGCGTGAGCGCCTCATCACCGAGGTGTGGGGCTACGATTTCTTCGGCGTTGACCGCACGCTCGATACCCACGTCAAGCTGCTCCGCAAGTCGCTCGGCGCGTACAGCGCTCACATCGTAACGCTCCGCGGCGTTGGCTACCGCTTTGATGAAACGGTCTGAAGGGCGGCCGCCCCTCGGCCTTCGCGGAAAGCTGTTTGCCTATCTCTCGCTCTTCGTGCTTTTTGCGGTGCTTCTCCTCTGGCTCTTTGAGATCGTTCTGCTCGGCCGGTTTTATATGGTCACCACCAAGCACCGTCTCGCCAAGGCGGGGGAGCAGATCCTTGCGGCGGGTGCGCACTCCACGGAGGAGGTCGAGGCCCTGGCTGAGGAGATCGCTCTTACCGAGGGGGCGTGCGTCCGCCTCTATCTTGTGGAGGGCAACCGTGCCGACACCTACCTCTCGGTGGATAGCGAGCTTGGGTGCGTCATCCACCGCCTGTCGGGCGCTCAGCTCAACCAGCTCTACGATGCCGCCGAGGAAAAGGACGGCGTCTTTGCGCGCTTTCAGCTCCGAGAGGGCGATTACCGCTTTGCCTGGGAAATGGAGGACGGCACCGACTACGATGGCCGCGTGATCGACGAGCGCCTGGTCTATGCCCGCCTTACTCCCGTAGACAACCGCTCTCTCTTTCTTCTCATTGATACCTCGCTTGAGCCCATCGAGGGCACCGTGAGCGTCCTGAGGATCCAGCTCTTCGTCCTGACGCTTGTCCTTCTCGTTCTCTCGGCGCTCCTCGCCTATCTCCTTTCGCGGCGCATCGCGGGGCCGCTCTCCCGCCTGAACGTGGCCGCCCGCCGCCTGCCGAAGGGCACCTACCCCGAGGACTACCGTGAGCACGGCTACCGTGAGGTGCGGGAGCTTTCGGGTACCCTTGCCGATGCCGCCGCCGAGCTTGGGAAGGTGGAGGCCCTCCAGCGTGAGCTGATCGCCAACGTCTCGCACGATCTGCGCACGCCCCTCACCATGATCGCGGGATACGCCGAGGTCATGCGCGATATCGAGGGGGAGAACACCCCCGAAAATATGCAGGTCATCATCGATGAGGCCCGCCGCCTTTCGGATATGGTCGGTGACCTTGTGGCGCTCTCGCGCTATGGGAAGGAGGGCGTGCCCTTCACGCCCGAGTGCTTCTCGCTCTCCGAGGCGGGGCGTGAGCTGATCGCCGATTATTCCCCCCTCCTTCGGAAGGAGGGCTTCACCCTTACCGTGGATATTGAGGACGGCTGCTTCGTCACAGGCGACAAGAGCCGCCTCGGGCAGGCGCTCCGCAACCTCCTTGACAACGCCGTCAACTATTCGGGCGACCGCCGTGAGATCACCCTGGCCATCGTTCGCCGGGAGCCCTACGTCCGTGTTGAGGTCGCCGATCGCGGCGAGGGGATCCCTCCCGAGGAGCGTGAGCGCATCTGGGAGCGCTATTACCGCGCGGGCGGCAACCACGCGCGCAGTGTCGTCGGCAGCGGCCTTGGCCTCTCCATCGTGCGGGAGTGCTTCCGTCTCCACGGCGCCCGCTACGGTGTCGACAGCACGGTTGGGGAGGGCAGCACCTTCTGGTTTGAGCTACCCCTCGCCTCTCCTCCTACGGAATGTAAAGAAAACTAAACAAAAAAACGGCAGACCTTGGGGCTGCCGTTTTCTCTTGCCCTCGCACCCTTCGCTAACTTGCCCCCGCCTCCTTCATTGCCCCTTCATTGAATGATAACGCTCGCCCGAGCGCACGCGCGCGCTCGCGTTAGTACGCCCCCCGGTGGCGCCAACTCCTCCGCAGACCCAAGGGCCAAGGGCCGTTCCAAAACTTTTTTCCGTTATTTCCAAAAAGCCCTTGACAAGACCGCTTTAGCGTGGTAAAATGATAGAGCATTCAAGCATTGCTTTAACGCGTTAAAGCGGTGCAATAAAACAAAAGAGGTATTCTGTTATGAAAAAGCTCCTTTCTCTCATTTTGGCCGTCGTGATGCTCACGGGCTGCGTTCTCGCCCTTGCCTCCTGCGGCCCCACGCTGAAGGTCGGCTATACCGTGTACGCGCCGATGAACTTCTATGACAATGACGGTGACGTGCTTGACGGTGATGACGGCACCGGTGATTTCGTTGGCTTTGATACCGAGCTTGCCAAGCTTGTGGCCGATAAGCTGGGTATGAAGGTCAAGTTCGTTGAGATCGACTGGGGTCAGAAGTACATGGAGCTGGATTCCGGTGCGATCGACTGCATCTGGAACGGCTTTACGTCCAACGCCAAGGATTCCGACGGGGTTGAGCGCTCGGAGAAGGTCGACTTCTCGTACGCCTACCTTGACAACGCCCAGTGCATCGTTGTGAAGGCCGAGAACCTGGCCCAGTACACCTCCGCTGACTCGCTGGCCGGCAAGAAGGGTACGGCCGAGGCCGGTAGCGCCGGTGAGACCTACGCCAAGAGCGTTACCACCGTTTACGTTGACGTCCCCGTGCAGACCGACACCTTCCGTGAGGTCATGTCCGGCGCCGCCCAGTTCGCGGTGGTTGACCGTCTGCTTGCTGAGAACATCGTTGGCAACGGTGACTATGCCTCGCTGGCGATCGTTGAGGCCATTGAGATCGAGAAGGAGGTCTACTCCATCGGCTGCCGGAAGGGCGGCGATCTGGATGAGAAGATCAACGAAGCTCTTGTTGAGCTTTTGAACGAGGGTGAGATCGAGCGCCTCGCCACCAAGTACAACGTCCGCGTGACCGACTCGCTCATGGCCAAGAAGACTGCCAACTGACATGTCGCTTTTCTGGGAGGTTACCTTAGCTCTCCTCGAAGGATTCGGAACGACCTGTTCGATCTTTGGGCTAACACTCGTGTTAGCCCTTCCTTTGGGGCTCCTCATTTCCTTCGGGACGATGTCCAAGCTCGCTCCCGTTAAGGCGGTCTTTAAGACAATTGTCTGGATCATCCGCGGCGTGCCGCTGATGCTCCAGATCTTTGTCGTTTTTTATGTTCCCGGTTTTGTGTTCGGCGTGCCGATCGCCAGCCGCTTTATGGCGGCGATCATCGCGTTTGTCATCAACTACGCGTGCTATTTCTCCGAGATCTACCGTGCAGGCATTGAGGCGATCCCCTTCGGCCAGACCGAGGCGGGCCGTGTCCTCGGTATGACGAAGGGCGAGATCTTCTTCCGCGTCACGCTTCTTCAGGTCGTCAAGCGCATCATCCCGCCGATGGGGAATGAGATCATTACCCTTGTCAAGGATACGGCGCTGGCCCGTGTCATTATGGTGGTGGAGATCATCAAGGTGGCCGAAAAGTTTACGGCCCGTGCCATGATCTGGCCCCTTTTCTACACGGCGGTGTTCTACCTGATCTTTGTCGGCGTGCTTACCATTCTCTTTGGAAAGGCCGAGAAAAAGCTCTCGTATTTTAAGGTGTAAGCTATGGCGTTCTTAGAGGTCAAAAACATTCAGAAAAGCTTTGGCGAGACCAAGGTCCTGCGCGGCATCGACTTCACGATGGAGCGTGGGGAGGTCGTGGCCATCATCGGCTCCTCGGGCGGCGGTAAGACCACCTTTCTGCGGTGCCTCAACTTCCTTGAAACGCCAAACGGCGGCACCATCACCGTGGACGGTGACGAGATCTTCAATGCCGCCGTCACCTACACCGATGCCGAAACGCGCGAAAAGCGCCTGCGCTTTGGCCTGGTGTTCCAGTCCTTCAACCTGTTCCCGCAGTACACGGCGCGTGAGAACATCGCCATGCCCCTCTACCTGCGCCGTGCCGAGGCCCTCTCCCGTGAGACGGGGGTGCGCCGCCTCCCGCGTGCGCAAAAGCATGAGCTGCAGGAGGCCGCCCGCGCCGCGGCAGACGATCTTCTCAAAAACGTCGGCCTTGCCGAAAAGGCGGGTCTCTACCCCCACCAGCTCTCGGGTGGACAGTGCCAGCGCGTGGCCATTGCCCGCGCCCTCGCGCTCTCGCCCGACATCCTCTGCTTTGATGAGCCGACCAGTGCCCTCGACCCCGAGCTGACGGGGGAGGTCCTGCGCGTCATCCGCGATCTCCGCCGTGACGGCCACACCATGATCATCGTCACGCATGAGATGGAGTTTGCCAGGAGCGTTGCCGACCACGTGGTCTTTATGGCGGGCGGCATCATCGAGGAGGAGGGGACCCCCGCGGAGATCTTTGATCATCCCACCTCCGAGGCGCTCCGCGCCTTCCTGCATAAGGAGACCGAATTTTAAAAAGGGTGAGGCATGCGCCTCCCCTTTTTCACGCCGCTTCGGGCGGTAATTTTCGGTAGCATTTGCCGCTTTTTTTGCTGTGTCATCCTGAGCACAGCCGAAGCCCGAAGGGCGAACGGCCCGACCGTTTGGAGCATGGTGAAAACGCATGACTCTCACGCATTACTCCGCAAAACCCAAGCTTAGGTAGGTATCCCTATGAGAATGAGAAAGAAAAAACACGGGGCTGAGCGCCTCGCCGCCTGCGCCCATCTGCTCCTTCCCCGTCCCGAGGTCCCCATGACCGACCCCCTCGCTCCCTTTGCCAGGGAGGGTAGAGTCTGCCTCGAGATCGGCTGCGGGAAGGGTGGCTTTGCCTGCGGTATGGCCGCCGCCCACCCCGAATGTAACTTTTACGCCATGGAAAAGGTGTCGGACGTCCTCGTCCTCGCCGCTGAGCGCGCCGTCCGTGAGGCCGACACGCGCCCCGACAACCTCCGCTTTGTGAACGGGGATGCCCGCGACCTCGCCGCCTATTTTGCCGAGGGCACGCTGGATGCGATCTATCTGAACTTCAGCGATCCGTGGCCCAAGGCGGGGCATGCCAGGCGGCGCCTCACGCACCGCGCCTTCCTTACGTCCTACGTCTCGCTCCTCCGTGACGGCGGCGCCATCTGCCTCAAGACCGATAACGCGGGCCTCTTTGCCTTCACCCTCGAGGAGCTGGCCGCCCTCGGCATGCCCCCCGTGTGGCAGACCGATGACCTGCACGCCTCGCCCGAGGCCGTGGATAACGTCATGACCGAGTATGAGCGCGCCTTCTCCTCACAGGGAATGCCGATCCACGCCCTGCGCGTTATCGTCAAAAAGTAAAGAATACCTTACATGAAACGGCACAGACGGCTCCCAAGCGGAGCGCTGTGCCGTTTTGCCGGTGGAAGGGGCAACGCCAATGCGGTTTTCCCTATGCATTGGCTCCCCTCTTTTATCCCCCTCGGAGGGGCATCTGTCAGAGCGCCGTTCGCTGAGGTCTCACAATGCCTCGCCCACAGGGAGAGGTGGCGGCGCAGCCGACGGAGAGGGGCTTTGCCCCGGAGGGAGAG
>JAFQWT010000161.1 GCA_017407375.1 Clostridia bacterium | reverse complement strand
GGCCGTGGGGTGGGCGGCGTGAAGGGTGGCTAAGAGGCGGTCCGAGAGGGCGCGCATATAGAGGTGATAATCGCGGCTGACGGCGTAAAGCGAGAGGTTTTCGGCAGGGCCCGTGTAGTAGGGGACGAGAAACAAAAGGACGCTTTGCGGGGTGAAGGCGGGGTCACGGCGCGCAAAAAGCGCGGGGTAAGTGCTCCGACACGCGGCATAGGGCAAAACGCCAAAGGCCTCAATGCCCTCGGCGTGGAAGAGCGCCTTGACAGCCGTTTCCATCTTTCCACCTCCCTTCCCTCTCAGTATAGCAGAGCCGCGTGGGAAAAGCAAGGACTTTTGGGAAAAGGCGGGGAGGACTTGACTTTATTGGCGTTTTTGGTATAATACTTTATGTATAAGTGTTTCCATGTGCCGCGCGCGTGCGGCCGTGGTGCGATCAAGGAGCCAAGCTATGCTTTCGGAAATTCTGCAATACGGACTTTATGCCACAAGGATCGTCCCCGGGGCCGAGGCGGTCCCCTATTATATCGTTGCCATTCTGGCGGCCGTTGCCTATCTGCTCGGCAGCATCAACAGCGCGGTGCTCCTCTCACGCCTTTTGTACCGCGAGGATATCCGTGAGAAGGGCAGCGGCAACGCGGGCCTTACCAACATGCTCCGCGTGTACGGCAAAAAGGCGGCCATCCTGACGCTTGTGGGCGATTTCTTGAAGACCGCCTTAACGGTGGCGGTGGCCGGTCTTTTCTGCGGCTTCCGCTATCTGAAGGCGCTTTCCTTCAGCCCCATGTGCTGGATCGCGGCGCTCCTTTGCGTAATCGGGCATATCAAGCCGATCTACTACCGCTTCCGCGGCGGTAAGGGCGTGCTGTGCGCCTCCGTGGCGGTGCTCATGCTTTCGCCCCCCGTATTCCTCGTGCTTTTTGCCGCCTTTGTGCTTCTTGTGTGGATGACGAGGTACGTTTCGCTCGGCTCGATCACCGCGGCGGCCTTCCTGCCGCTGGCCCTCCAGGGCTATATGCAGGCCTTTATCTACACGGGGGACGAGGAGGCGTTCTACGACCCCGGGATCATGCTGTTCGGTGTGGTCTTTGCCGCGATCATCATTCTCTGCCACCGAAAGAACATCGGGCGCCTTTGGCGCCATGAGGAGAGTAAGCTCTCCTTCCGCAAAAAGGACAAGGGGGACACGGCAGGTGGAAAATAATCCTCTGGACGACCTCCTTTCCTTGGTGTCGCTGGCCGCCGAGGGGGGTGCCCTGCGCCGCCTGGTGCTTTCCCGTCCCACGGACGCTCGGGCGCCCAAGGTAACGGGACGGCTGTGTGCCTTCCGCGGTGAGACGGTGCTGGCGCTGGAGAGCGCGGAGGCGGACGGCAAGGTATACCACAGCCGCCTGGCCGTGCCGACCGATGCCGCGGCGCTCCGCGAGCTTTGCGTCCCCTACGCGCAGATCAACCTGCTGACGGCGGCGGGGGATGCCGAATACCGCCGTGCCACCTCCGGTAAGGAGACCCTGCTTTGCAAGCGCCCCCTGCGCTCGGCCCTCTCGACCGTGGGTGTGACGCTTCCCACGGAGGGGCTTGACCGCAAAAAACGGCACCTCCTTTCGGGGGACGAGCCCTTTCTCCGCTACCTCGGCATTGCCGATGGCGGCGGGCGGATCCACGATAAAAAGCAGGCGAAGTTCCGTCAGATCAACCGCTTTTTAGAGCACGTGGAGGCGATCCTGCCCGCGCTCCCTCCGGAGGGGCCGCTCACGGTGTACGACCTTTGCTGCGGAAAGAGTTATCTGAGCTTTGCCGTTTACCACTATTTGAAAAACGTCCTGGGGCGAGAGGTGGACATGCTCTGCCTTGACCTCAAGCAGGACGTGATGGACTTCTGCGCCGAAGCGGCCAAGGCGCTCGGCTTTTCCGGGATGCGCTTCCTTTGCGAGGACGTGAGAAGAACGCCCGCGGGGCACCCGCACCTTGTGATCTCGCTCCACTCCTGTGACGTGGCCACCGACCTTGTGCTGGGGACGGCCATTGCGCTGGGGGCGGATGCCGTCCTCTCGACCCCCTGCTGCCACCGCACGCTGGCGCGGTACCTCAGCTGTCCGCCCCTCGCGTTTGCCGCAAGGGAGCCGCAGCTGTGTCAGAAGCTGGCGGAGTCCCTGACCGACGGACTGCGCGCCCTGCGCCTGACGGCGGCGGGCTACCGCGTGACGGCCACCGAGCTGACCGACCCCGACGATACCCCCAAAAACACCCTCCTGCGCGCCGTGCGTGACACGGGCCGGGGGGAGGCCGAGAGGCGCGCGCGGGCCGAGGACGAGTACCGAGAGGCGCTTGCCTACCTCTTCTCTGACCGTGCCGACGACTATCTTGCCGCCATACAGTAAGGAGATCCTATGAAATCATACACCACAAGGAGCGCCGAGGAGACCGAGGCCCTCGGTCGGGAGATCGGACGTCGCCTTTTGGCCTCGGGACGGCGACACCTCTTTCTTGCCCTTTTTGGCGAGATGGGGGTGGGAAAGACCGCCTTTTGCCGCGGGATCGCCGCGGCGGTGGCACCCGGGGCGGCGGTCCGCAGTCCCACCTACACCGTGGTCAACGAGTACCGCGGCGGGGCGCTCCCCGTCTTTCATTTTGATATGTACCG
>JAFQWT010000160.1 GCA_017407375.1 Clostridia bacterium | reverse complement strand
GTTTCCAGCGAGGCGCAGGCCTTGAAGGCACCGTCGGCAATGTAGGTCACGCCGTTGCCAAGCGTCAGGGTCCTGAGCTTGGCGCAGCCGTCAAGGACCTTCTCGGTCAGCGAGCCGCCCGCCGTGATCGTGAGTGTGGTGAGAGAATCGTGCGGGACCGCCGCCACCGAGGTGACCGACGAGGTCAGCGTTTCCACGGCGGTGCAGCCGAAGAAGACGGTGAGGTCGCGCAGGTTCATCGCATCGGGGAGGACGAGGGTCGTAAGCGAGGTGCAGCCGAAGAAGGAGAGCGAGCCGAGCGAGGTCACCGAGGCGGGGACCGTCAGCGCGGTGAGGGCGTGGCAGTCCGAGAAGGCGCCCTTCCCGATCGAGCGGAGCGTGGAGGAGAGCGTCAGGGTCTCCATGGCGAAGCAGTCGGCAAAGGAGCGCTCACCGATCGCCGTGACGGTGTTGGGAAGAACGACCGCGGAAAGCGCCTCACAGCCGAAGAAGGCGTAATCACCGACCGTGGTGAGCGTTACGGGGAACACGACCTCCGCAAGCTGAGCGCAGGCGGCAAAGGCGTGCGCGCCGATCTCCTTGATGGAGGTGGCACCGAGGTAGAGGCCCTCAAGACTCCGACCCCACAGGGCGTTGGGCCCGATGGCGGTGACAGGCAGGGGCGCGGCATCCTCCGCCGTCTTATAGGTAGCGGGGATCACAAGGTTCTTGTTCTTGCCCGTGTAGCCAACGACGGTGTAGGCGGTGCCCGCCTCATTCTTCTCATACACGATGCCCGTGCTGCCCGTGGTCAGCGAGGTGTAGACCGCCTCCACGGTGAAGTTGCGCGCCGTGATCGTATAGCTGGCCCATTCACCGACGTAGCCCGCCTTGGCAGGCACCGCGGGAACGCCCGCCAGGGCCTCGTCACCCTTCGTAAAGGTGATCTCGGCAACGGTCTGACCGTCCGCCTTGAAGGTCGCCTTGAAGGTGGGGGCCGCCGTGGTGGTGGCCGCCGTGGTGGTGGGGGTGGCCGTGGTGGAGGCCGCCGTGGTGGTGGTCGCCCCCGGGTCGTCATTACCGTCACCGCAGGAGGCCAGCGTTGCCGAAAGCAGCACCGCCGTCAGCACAAGGACGGCAAGAAGGAGCCATTTACTTTTTCTCATGGTCGTTTCTCCGTTCAAAGAAATAGCGATATATAAATCGGTAGAGTAATTGTACCATATCGCACCCGAAAAGTCAACACCTACGGGGGATAGTGAAAAATTTTAACATTTCTTTTTTCCATCGCCCCGCTTTGACAAAATCCACGGTGAGGAAGCGGTATAATGGGCATGTCCAAACCAAGCACGGAGGAACGTTATGGAAAAAGAAACTCTCACTGTCGCTCTCCTGTCCGAGGGGGATACCCTGACCGCTACCCTTTCCGGGGAGATCGACCATCACAGCGCAGCCACCGCCCGCGAAACGCTGGACAGGGCGCTCTTTAAGCACCGCCCGCGGGTGTTGTGCTTAGACCTTGGCGGCGTCAGCTTTATGGACAGCTCCGGCCTTGGGCTGGTCCTTGGCCGCGCCGCACTTTGCGAGGAGCTGGGGGCGGCCGTCCGCCTTTTGCGCCCCTCGCTCCGTGTACGCAAGATCTTTGCCGTCGCGGGCCTTGACCGAATTGAAAACATTACTTTACAGGTATAAGGAGAAGCACCATGAAGAAGAAGATCAACGAGCTGAAGCTGACCCTGCCCGCCCTCTCGGCCAATGAGGGGGCCGCCCGCGCCATTGTCGGCGCCTTTTGCGCGCAGTTAGACCCCACGGTGGAGGAGCTGGCCGACCTCAAATGCGCCGTGTCCGAGGCGGTGACCAACGCGATCGTCCACGCCTACGACACCCCCGGCGGTCCCATTTACATATCGGTGGCCCTTTTTGACGACAGAAGCATCACGGTCGTGATCCGCGACCGCGGGTGCGGCATTGCCGATGTGGCGCAGGCACGCCAGCCCCTGTTCACCACCGGGGCGGACGGGGAGAGGAGCGGGATGGGCTTTTCGGTCATGGAGACCTTTACCGACCGCCTTCTTGTCCGCAGTCGGATCGGGGTGGGAACGCGGGTAACTATGAAGAAGTGCCTGTCCTGAGAGCGCATGAACGAAACGAAATTCAGTGATAATCTCCCCCTGCTCCTCCGTTCGCACGCGGGGGACCGCGCCGCCACCGAGGAGCTGGTACGAAAGAACGGCGGTCTTGTGGCGGGCATCGCCCTGCGCTTTGTGGGGCGCGGCACCGAGTACGAGGACCTTGTCGGCCTTGGGAACCTCGGCCTTCTGAAGGCGATCCGCACCTTTGACGTCTCGCGCGGGTGTGCCTTCTCGACCTATGCCGTCCCCCTCATCTTCGGTGAGATCCGCCGCTTTCTGCGGGACGACGGGCCGCTGAAGGTCTCCCGCACGCAAAAGCGCCTGGGCGCGTGCCTGGTGGCCGCCCGTGACCGCCGCCTTGCCGCGGGAGAGCGGGACGTCCGCATTGAGGACCTGGCCGCCGAGTGCGGGGTGGAGGTAGCGGAGGCCGCCGCGGCGCTGGAGTCGATCGCGCCCGTCTCCCACCTTTCCGACCACCTGTACGGCGAGGAGGAGGGCGCCACCCTTGAGTCCACCCTTTACGACGAGGACGAGGGGGAGCGCAACCTGACCAAGCTGGCGATCGCCGAGGTGATCTCCCACCTGCCCGACCTGCGCCGCAAGATCATCCTTCTCCGCTATTTCCGCGATTATTCCCAGGAGGAGACCGCCCGCGCGCTCGGCCTTACGCAGGTCAAGGTCTCCCGCGAGGAAAAGAAGATCCTGGCCGTTTTCCGCGAGGCGCTCTCGGACTGAGGGGCCTCGCTTCCTCTAATTGTTAAAAAAGTGTGAACTATGGCAAAAAGTATTGATTTTTCCTGCGTACCATATTAGAATAGACAATAGGTTAGCACTCTTGGCAATTGAGTGCTAAAAGTTCATTCAATCTCCCACCCCGTGTGGGATACGTTTTTGGAGGTAGGTCTTATGACAATCAAACCGCTTGCCGACCGCGTTGTGGTCAAACAGGCAGAGATCGAGGAAACCAGCAAGGGCGGGATCATTCTCCCCGGCTCGGCCAAGGAGAAGCCCCAGGTGGCTGAGGTCGTGGCTGTGGGCCCCGGCGGCATCGTTGACGGGAACGAGGTCAAGATGCTCGTTAAGGTTGGCGACAAGGTCATCACGAGCAAGTACGCCGGCACCGAGGTCAAGTGCGACGGTGTGGAGTACAGCATCGTGAGACAGAGCGATATTCTGGCGATCGTAGAATAAGGAAAGAAGGTTTTTACTATGGCAAAGGATATTCTTTACGGCATTGAAGCAAGAAACGCGCTGCTCCGCGGCGTGGATAAGCTGGCCAATACGGTCAAGATCACCATGGGCCCGAAGGGCAGAAACGTGGTGCTTGACAAGAAGTACGGCACGCCCCTCATCACGAATGACGGTGTGACCATTGCAAAGGAGATCGAGCTTCCCGACGCCGCCGAGAACATGGGTGCGGCCCTCGTGAAGGAGGTCGCCACCAAGACGAACGATGCCGCCGGTGACGGTACCACCACGGCAACGCTCCTTGCACAGACCCTGATCCGTGACGGCATGAAGAACATTGCCGCCGGCGCCAACCCCATGGTGCTGCGCAAGGGCATCTTCCGCGCGGTGGATACCGCCGTTGCCGCCCTCCAAAAGATCTCGAAGAAGGTCAACGGCACCGAGGACATTGCCAGAGTCGGCACGATCTCGGCGGGTGACGAGGTCATTGGTAACCTGATCGCCGATGCGATGGAAAAGGTCACCTCGGACGGTGTCATCACGGTCGAGGAG
>JAFQWT010000159.1 GCA_017407375.1 Clostridia bacterium | reverse complement strand
TACCGCCATCGGCACCTCCACCAACGCGCAGGGCATCGCCTTTGCGCTCCCTGTGGACGAGGCCGTCGGCCTTTCCAAGGAATAAAAAAGAAAACGGCTGTTTCCACAGGGGAACAGCCGTTTTCTTTTACCGTTTAGTCGGTCACGTAGGGAAGCAGGGCGGCCTGACGGGCGCGCTTGATCGCGGTCGTCAGCTCACGCTGATGCTTCGCGCAGGTGCCGGACATGCGGCGGGGGAGGATCTTGGCACGCTCCGAGATGTACTTGCGGAGGCGGGCAACGTCCTTGTAATCGATCGCATCGATCTTCTCCGTGCAGAAAGCGCAGACCTTCTTTTTGCGTCTCATGTTGTTGGGACGGAAGGGATGCGGCGCATCGTTTCTTTCCACTGAACTTTTCCTGACCTTTCCGGCTCACATACTGGCGGTGTACGGTATGAGCCTTTTCGCACACCGTGGACTTGGTTGTTTTTTGGTCGCGGGAATCAGAAGGGGAGACTGTCGTCAGCAGGCATTTCCTCAAAGCTAGCCGTGTTGCCCGCCGTGTAGGAGGGGGTGCCATACGCCTCGGGCGTGTACTGGGTGTTGTTCCCGCCGGAGGGGGAAGCATCGCCCTTGGACTCCACAAAGGAGACCTCGTCCGCCACGACCTCGGTCGCGTAATGGCGGGTGCCCTGCTGGTCGGTCCAGCTACGCGACTGCAGCTGTCCGCAGACCAGGATCGGACGTCCCTTCTTGAAATAGCGCGCAACAAACTCCGCGCTCTGGCGCCACGCCACCACCGTGATAAAGTCGGCCGTCTGCTGCTGGCTCTGGCCGTCCTGGTTGTTGCTTCTCGCAAAGCGGCGGTTGACCGCCAGCGTAAAGCGGCAAACGTTGATCATGCTGGGGGTCTGCTTGAGCTCGGGGTCGGCGGTAAGATTACCGATCAAGATAACTTTGTTGAAACTTGCCATGAGATGTCACTCCTTCAAATTTACTCGGCCGCAGCTTCCGCGGGAGCTACGGTCTCGGCCTCTTTGGCAGCGGCGGGCTTCTTCGCAGCGGCAACGGTGGTCATCGAGCGCAGGATACCGTCAGTGATACCAAGCACACGATCCATTTCCGCAGGGAAGTCCGCGGCAGCACGGTAGGACACAACAACGAAATACCCTTCGGTAAGATCGTTGATGGGGTACGCAAGACGGCGCTTGCCCCACTCGTCCACAGATTCCACCGTACCGTTCGCGCTCGCAAGAGCGGTGAACTTTTCAACGAGAGCTTTGATCTCTTCCTCGGCCAGGGCCGCGTTGATGACGATGAGAGTTTCGTACGAACCGATTCTTTTCTCCATCAGAATACACCTCCTTATGGTCTTTGTCGGGGACCGCCGCAACGATCCCAAGGAGCTTGACTGCAAAATTACAGTCCAAACTATTTTATAATTATACAGAAGTAACCTTAGCTTGTCAAGGGGTTTTCACGAAAAAAACCCAAAAATTTACGCCGTCGGTCCGTCGCCCGTCTCCCCGGCGGGGGCGGCGTCCTCCTTTTTCTCCTCGGCCCTTGCTCCCTCCGCCGCGGGAGCGGCCTTGCCGCCCCGGCCCGAAACGTCAAAGCTCTCGTATTCCGAAAGTGCCGTCGGTAGGCCGCGGCGGTTGAGAAGGTGGATCGAGAAGGCGCGCAGGGCATTCTCGATCGTTGCCCACACGGGAATGGCGATCAGCATACCGAAAATGCCGAGAAGCCCGTAGCCGAGGAGCATCAGAACGATCGTGGCCCCCACGTTGGGGCGGAGCGCCTTGTGCGGCATCGTGCGCGGCTCAATGAGCAGGTTGTCAAGGAGCTGCAGGGCCGCCAGGATCCCAAGGACGGGGAGCGTGTAGGCAGGCGCCGTGATAAGAAGGACGAGGGCGCAGAAGAAGAAGGAGAGCAGCGTGCCGAACACGGGAAAGAGGTTAAGCACCGCGATCACCAGCGCCAGGAGCGCATAGAAGGGAACGCTGAAAATACGGAAGAAGAGGTAGGAGGCCGCCCCAAGGAACAGGGCCGACAAGAGGCGCGAGGCCATAAATTCGGTGAAGTTCGAGTAAAGGCGCTTGATAAAGAGAGAGAAGCGGTGCGCCCCGCTTGATGGCAGGAAGGCCGCCACCATCTTACCGCAGATGCAGCCCAGCATGCGCCGCCCCGCCAGAAGGTAGATCGAGATCACCAGCCCAAGAAGGATGTCAAAGGCCTCCCCTACCGCCCCCGTGAGGAGGGAGGTGGCCATGCCGGCCAGGTCAGCGCTGACAAGGCGGGAGAAGGAGTCGCTCACAAAGGCGATCACCGCATCCGCCGCATTCCGCAAAAGCTCGGAGCTTTCAAAGAGGTCCCTGAGGGCGCTCTCGATCCCGGAGAAGGAGCCGGAAAGTGAGGAGGAAAGCTCACCGACCGAGTCGACAAGGGGAGGAATGACCCCCAGAAGAATGATGCCGAGGATCAAAAAGGCGCCAAGGTACACCGAAAGGAGCGAGAGGGCGGAAACGAGGCGCGGATGCGCCTTTTTCCTCTCAAAGAGGCGGGAGTAGACCCGCGTGGCCATGTTGACAAAGGGATAGAGCACAAGGGAAAGGAAGATGCCGTAGGGGATCGCGCGAATGGCACTGAGGGCGTTGCCGACAAGCCCGAGGATGTCGCCAAGGCGGAAAACAATGAGCCCGAAAAGGAGCGAAACGACCGCCACGCCAAAGCCGTAAAGGCCGATCGTCAGATAGTGCTTATTGAGCTTTAGCCGCTTCATTTCTCCTCCTCCTTTTCTGTGGAAGTATCGGTATCACCGCCCTCGGCAGGGGCGGCCTCACCGTGCTTGCGGTAATGCGAGACCGAAAAGACCGAGGCGTAGGCCTCGCGGCTAATCGGCAGACCGCGCCTGGCTAAGCGCGCGTGCACCGCCCGCCGTACGAGCATATAAATGACCGAGAAAAGGGGAATGGCGATCAGCATACCGAGGATCCCCAGCCACCCGCCGATCACGGTGATTGCAAGGATCACCCACATACTGTTGATGTTGGTCGTCTTACCGATGATGCGCGGGTTGATAAAGTTGCCGTCGATCTGCTGGACGACAAGGATGAGCACGAGAAAGAGAAAGGCCTTGAAGGTGTCCTGCGTGAGAATGATGAAGAAGGAGGGAATGGCACCGATGAAGGGCCCGAAGTAGGGAATGATGTTGGTCACCCCCACCATCACGCTCACAAGGCCGCTGTACGGCACCCCGAAGATGAGGAGCAGAAGGTAGACCTCGCACCCCACCAAAAGCGAGTCGAACACGCTTCCCACAAGATACCGCCCGAAGGTGCGGTTGGCAAAGGTCAGAATATCGCAAAGCTCGGCATAGCTCCGCCGCGGCAGGATCGCCGCCACGGTCCGCTTGAGCCCCGCCGTCCAGACCTCCTTGTGGATGAGCATAAAGAAGGACAGCACCAGGGAGATCGTCAGGGTCGCCACCGCGCCCGTCACCGTCGCCACCGCCTCCGCAAGGAGGGAGGCCGCCAGCCCCAGAAGGCGGTCCGAATTCTTTTGAATGAGCCCGGCCACGCTGTCGGCATTGACAAGGTTTAAGACCTCGTCCGCCCAGCTGACGCCCTTAAGCACAAAGCTTGTGAGGTTGCCGATCAGACTCTCGTAATTGTTGATAAGCTCAGGCAGGACCAGAAGGAGCACCCCCGCGATCACCGCCACAATGAGGAGGTAGGAAAGCAGGAGGGAAAGCACCCTTTTCGTGATCCTCGGCACGTGGCGGAGGCGGTCCACCCAGCCAAAGACGTAGCGCTCCCCCAGCTTCATCAGGGGGTTGCAGAAGTAGGCCAGCACAAGGCCGATCGTGATCGGCCGCAAAACGGCAAGCAGGTCACCAAGCGCCGTGCGGATCTCCCCGAAGCGCACAAAAAGGGCCACCACCAGGATCACCGCCGCGATCCCGAGCGTGGCATGCGCCGCGATCGACATATACTTTTGGTTGTAGAATCTCTTTAGCATGAGCCGCCCCTTCATAAAGTAGGAAGTATAACTATTATAAGCCATACGCGGGGAGAAATCAAGCGCTCCGCGAAAAAAACTTTTCTCCCCCGCGGGAAGTCACGCTTTCCCCTTGCAAAAGACGGAAAGGTGTGGTATGATGAAAAGAAAAAGGGGGTGACGGTGTGCGTATCTACGAAAAGGCCTATGCCAAGCTCAACCTGTACCTTGACGTCCTCGGCCGCCGTGCCGACGGCTTTCATTCGCTCCGCTCGGTCATGCAGACGGTGGGGCTTGCCGACACCCTTACGGTGGACGTTATGGCGGCAGGAGAGCCCAGCGTTACCCTGACCGTGCGCGGCCGTTACCGCGTTCCCGTGGGGGAGGGGAACCTCGCCCACCGCGCCGCCATGCTCTATATGCAAAAGGCCGCCCTCCCGCTCCGCGTGCACGTCACCATAGATAAAAGGATCCCCGTGGCCGCGGGTCTTGGCGGCGGCAGCGCCGATGCCGCCGCCGTCCTGCGCGCCCTCAACCGCGCCTCCGGCGGTCGCCTGGGGGAGGGGCGCCTTGCGGAGCTTGGCGCCGCCCTCGGCTCGGACGTTCCCTTTTGCCTTTTCGGTCACACCCGCCTTTGCGAAGGACGGGGGGAGGTCATGCGTCCCCTGCCCGCGCTCCCGCCGCTCTCCGTCGTCATCGCCCCGTCGTCCGAGCGTATCTCCACAAGGGAGGCCTTCGCCGCTCTGGACCTTGCCCACAGCGGCTTTTCCGAGACGCGCGAGCATGGCGATCTTGAGGGCCTTGTCGACGCACTTTCCCGCCGAAACACCGCGGATTTGACAACAAAACTTTACAATATTTTCGAGGAGCCCGTCCTCGCCCTCTGCCCGATCGCCGCGGAAAAACGCCGCCGTCTTGCCTCGCTTGGCGCCCTCGCCACGCTGATGAGCGGCAGCGGCCCCACCGTCTTTGGCCTCTTTTCCGATGAGACCGCCGCCCTTGCCGCCGCCAAGGCCCTCGGGGACGGAGCCGTGACCACGACCGCCGTATGATACAAGGAGCGCTGTGCGCTCCTTTCTTTTTTCCACCCAATTGACAGCCAGCACAAAAGATGGTATAATACTATAATACCGAAAGATATGTGCGAGGGGAGGGGAAGCAATGAAAAACGGCTATTCGGATAAGGAGCGCGATGCCTTTTGGGACATCGGCAAGCTCTTGCCCCGCCGTACGCCCTCCCGCTCTCCTTCTCCCGTGGGCTCTGTCCCGCTCCCCACGGTCGGTGAGGAGCGTCCCACCCCACCCGAGGATGCCTCCCGCCGTATTACCGCGCGGCCCCGCCTTGCGGGCGAGGTGAGGGAGACGGTCTATACCCCCGCCGATAACCCCCTTATCCGCTCGGTCACCGTCCGCCAAAGTACGGGGGATCACAGCTTTTACGCCCAATTCCTCCGCGATGCCGCGCGCTATTACGATGCCCCCGGCACCCCCTGCGAGTACGTGCCGTTCTTTTCGTTCACACCGCAGTACAACCAGCTCTCGCCCGATCAGCTTGCTTACTATTTTTACCTGAGGAGCGAGGTGCGCGCCGGGCGTTATCCCCGCATCGACAAGGGCTATTTTTTCCTTCTCGTTTATGAGGTCGTCCACCTGCCCGACCGCCTGCCGCCCGAGGAGGGGAGCCGCCTTCTCGCCGCGCTTTGGGGCGCCTACCGCCGTGAGCTTGACGGCATTGACCGCTATATGATCCCCTGGCTCTCCGACTATTGCCTCCTCCACGGCGTGCCCTGCCCCCGTGACCTGTCGGCCGACTGTCTGGCGGCCGCCGGCGAGTGTGAAGGGACCGAGTTTTACTTTGGCACAGCCGCCGAGGCCACGCCCGAGGGGGTCCTGCGCCTCCTCTCGCTCTCGTCGGATTACCGCTTTGAGGGCGGCCGCGCCATCACCGCGGAGAACCGCACCCACTTTTTCCGCCACGTCACGGGCGCTATGGAGCGCGTTTTCCGTCACCTGTTTATGACGGGCGCCATCGCCCCCTCCGACCGTCCCGAGCGCCTTGTGCGCCGCGCCTTTTCGGGCTCGCTCTGCTCCCACAACGTCCGCGCCGAGATCACCCTGGAGTACCTCTCGCTCCGCCGCAGTGAGGGCTGGCGCCGCACCGTCACGCAGGCGGTCAAATACGCCGAAAACTGCGTGCGTGCCGCCCTCGGCATCCGCGCCCGCCTTTCGGTCCCCGCCCTTCCCGACGCCGTGCGTGCCGTCATCGACGGCTACTTTGCCGCCGTCCGCTCCTCGCTCCCCCGGCGGAGCGCCGCGCCCCCCGCCCCCGCGTATGAGCGCCTTTACGATGCCCCCGACCGCGGCTTTGACGCCACCCGTGCCGCCGCCATTGAGGCCTCCTCGTGGGCGCTCACGCGCCGCCTGGTGGAGGAGTCCCCCGCGGAGGCAGAGCCCCCCGCTCCCCCCGTGACCGCGGCACCCCCCGCCCCTGTGGTCGAGCCCGTGGCTGAGGCCGCTCCCGCGGCTCCCGCCGTGGC
>JAFQWT010000158.1 GCA_017407375.1 Clostridia bacterium | reverse complement strand
GTAGGGTTCCCCGAAGCGAAGTATGAGCTTTGGGTTCACGTATTTGGGTTGGGCTTAGCCCATATTGGCATTTGACTAGTCAAATGCGATGCTCGCATTTAGTAGATTTTCAAATTCTCCGCTAAGAACATCACGCAAACGGGTGGTTTTTCTTATCAGTCCTTGTAGATCGGGAACTTCGCGCAGAGGTCCAGCACCTCGTCGGTGAGGGCCTTGCGGGCGGCCTCGTCGGCGGTGGCGGCGCGCTCGATGAAGGAGGCGACCTTCTTCATCTCCTCGGGGCCAAAGCCGCGGGTGGTGACGGCGGGCGTGCCGATGCGGACGCCGCTGGTCACAAACGGGCTGCGGGGCTCACCGGGCACGGTGTTCTTGTTGGCGGTGATATGCACCTCGTCAAGGCGCGCCTCCAGCTCCTTGCCCGTCAGCTCACTGTTTCTGAGGTCGAGGAGCATCAGGTGGTTGTCGGTACCGCCCGAAACGAGCGAGAAGCCGCGCGAGGTCAGCTCATTGGCCAGGACGGCGGCGTTCTCCACCACACGGCGGCCGTACGCGCGGAAGTCCTCGGTCATCGCCTCACCAAGGGCCACGGCCTTGGCCGAGATGATGTGCATGAGGGGGCCGCCCTGCGTGCCGGGGAAGATCGCCTTGTCGATGGCCTTGGCGTACTCCTCACGGCAGAGGATCAGGCCGCCGCGCGGACCGCGGAGGGTCTTGTGCGTGGTGGTGGTAACAACGTCGGCATACGGCACGGGCGAGGGATGCACGCCCGCGGCCACAAGACCCGCGATGTGGGCCATATCCACGAGGAGATAGGCGCCGACCTCATCGGCGATCTCACGGAATTTCTTGAAGTCGATGATGCGGGGATAGGCGCTGGCGCCCGCCAGAATGAGCTTCGGGCGGCACTCCTTGGCCAGGCGCAGGACCTCGTCGTAATCAATGCGGTGGGTCTCGGCGTCCACGCCGTAGGGCACGATGTTGAAGTAGCTGCCCGAGATGTTGACGGGCGAGCCGTGCGAGAGGTGGCCACCCTCGGAAAGGTTCATGGAAAGAACCGTGTCGCCGGGCTTCAAGAGGGCAAAGAAGACGGCAAGGTTGGCGTTGGCGCCGCTGTGGGGCTGGACGTTGGCATGCTCCGCGCCGAAAAGGGCGCAGGCGCGGCGGCGGGCGATCTCCTCGACCTCGTCAACGTACACACAGCCGCCGTAATAGCGCTTGCCGGGATATCCCTCGGCATATTTGTTGGTGAGGACACCGCCCGCGGCCAGAAGCACGGCCTCGGACACGATGTTCTCGGAGGCGATCAGCTCGATGTTCTCCTGCTGGCGGCGGAGCTCACGCGCGGAGGCGGCAAAGACCTCCTCATCATAGGAAGCAAGCTTAGAAAAAAACATGGGGCTCTCCTTACTTAAATTTTATCGTTAATAGTATAACATAACCGCGCGGGCTTGTCAATTGCCGTGAAAAAGAAAGACGAAATTTCCCCTACATCCCCAAAAAAGGGAAACGCACCGCAAAAGAGAAAACGTTTTCGCATGGCGGACGGCGACAGGGGAGCGCAGGGGAAGCTCCCCTCTCCGTCGGCTGCGCCGCCACCTCTCCCCAAGGGCGAGGCCGATATTAGACGAATGGAGGCAAAAGGCAAGCTCGGCTTTCCGAAGGGCTCCCCCTCGGGGGGAGCTGGCGCGGTACGCG
>JAFQWT010000157.1 GCA_017407375.1 Clostridia bacterium | reverse complement strand
CATCACCACCTTCTGCGCGCCCCCCACGATGTACCGTATGCTCATCAAGCAGGACATCAGCCAGTATGACCTCTCCTCGATCCGCCACGCCACCACCGCGGGCGAGGCCCTGAACCCCGAGGTATTCTATCAGTTTGAAAAGTCCACGGGCCTCCGCATTGCCGAGGGCTTCGGCCAGACCGAGATGACGCTTGGCATTGCGAACCTTGTCGGCACCCCGCTTAAGCCCGGCGCCATGGGCAAGCCCGTCCCCGGCTACGGCATCGACCTTGTGGATACCGACGGCAACCCCGTGGCGGACGGCGTCAACGGTGAGATCGTCATCCGTGCCGAGCACGGGCAGACCCCCGGCGTATTCCTCGGCTACTACCGCAACGAGGAGGCCACGGCGGGCGTCTGGCATGACGGTATGTACCACACGGGCGACCTTGCCTGGCGTGACGAGGACGGCTACTTCTGGTACGTTGGCCGTGCCGATGACGTCATCAAGTCGTCGGGCTACCGCATCGGGCCGTTTGAGATCGAGTCCACCATCATGGAGCTGCCCTACGTTCTCGAGTGCGGCGTTTGCGCCGCGCCCGACGAGGTGCGCGGCCAGGTCGTCAAGGCCTGCATCGTCCTTGTTCCCGGCACCGAGGGGACGGAGGAGCTGAAGAAGGAGATCCAGAATTACGTCAAGCTCCACACCGCTCCCTATAAGTATCCCCGCATCGTGGAATTCCGCAAGGAGCTGCCGAAGACCATCAGCGGAAAGATCATGCGCAACAAGCTCTGAGGGAAGAAATTACCCCACGGCCGCCCCGAATTGACTATTGACAAGCATCACTTTGTTTTAGTATAATAATATAGTATATTAAAACGAACCGAGTGCTTTTGAGGTGTAACGTGAACGAAAACCTGAATGCAATGCAAGAAAAGCTCCACGCCATTGCCACCCGTGTCAAGGATCTGCGCCAGATCACGGGGCTTTCGGTGGAGGAGATGGCCGCACGCACGGGCATCAGCGTGGAGGAATACGAGCAGTGTGAGGCGGGCAACCGCAACCTGAGCATTGCCTTCCTTTACCACTGCGCGCTGAGCTTTGGCGTGGATATGGCCGATATTCTCGAGGGCCGCAGCCCCACCCTGCGCCATTACGCGCTGACGCGCCGCGGTGAGGGCATGCGCTTTGAGGAGGCCCACGATATGGTGGGCTTCAACCTCGCGGCGGGCTTCCGCAACCGCATCGCCCTGCCCCTTTACATGGAGCTCAACTACCGCAAGGGCGCGGAGGACGGGCCGATCGAGCTTGTCACTCACGAGGGCCAGGAGTGCGACATCGTGCTTCGCGGGCAGATGAAGATCAAGATCGGCGAGCATACCGAGGTCCTCTCGGAGGGCGACTGCATCTATTACGATTCGGGCACGCCCCACGGCATGATCGCGGTCGGCGGGGAGGACTGCGCCTTCTACGCCATCGTCCTTCGCAACCAGGCCGCCCGCGTGGGGGAGGAGGCCGCCGCGGCCCCCTCGGCCACCACCAAGCGCCTTGCCGAGGACGGCGAGCGCCGCATCTACCACGATTTCATTATCCCCACCGAGGAGAACGGTGTCCTAACGAAGATCGCCTTCAAAAACGAGGAGTCCTTCAACTTCGCCTTTGACGTTGTCGATGCCCTCGGCAGGAAAAAGCCCGATAAGCTTGCCATGCTCCACGTCAGTGAGGACGGCACCGAGCGCCGCTTTACCTTCCGCGATATGAAGCGGGAGTCGGCGCGGGTCGCCAACTACTTCAAGTCGCTCGGCATCGGGCGCGGAGACCGCGTGATGCTGGTGCTGAAGCGCCATTACCAGTTCTGGTTCTCGATCCTTGCCTTACATAAGCTGGGCGCCGTGGCGATCCCCGCCCCCAACCAGCTTCTCGAAAAGGACTTTGCCTACCGCTTTGTGGCGGGCAACATCAAGGCCATCGTCTGCACGGCGGACGGTGTGGTGGCCGAGGCCGCCGAGCGTGCCGCCGCCGACTGCCCCTCGCTTGAGCACAAGATCCTTGTGGGTGGCAAGCGGGACGGCTGGCGTGACTTTAACGAGGAATACGGCATGTACAGCAGCCACTTTGCCCGTACGGCCGACACCCCCGCAGGCAGCGACCCGATGCTGATGTTCTTCACCTCGGGCACCTCGGGCTATCCGAAGATCGCTGCCCACAGCTACAAGTATCCGCTTGGCCACTTCATCACCGCCAAGTATTGGCACCAGGTCAACCCCGAGGGGCTGCATCTTACGATCAGCGACACGGGCTGGGCCAAGGCCATGTGGGGCAAGATGTACGGCCAGTGGCTGTGTGAGGCCGCCAACTTTGTCTACGACTTTGACCGCTTCGATGCCGAGAAGATCCTGCCCCTCTTCAAAAAGTACAACATCACCACCTTCTGCGCACCCCCCACGATGTACCGCATGCTCATCAAGCAGGATATCAGCCGGTACGATCTTTCTTCCATCGAGCATGCCTCCACCGCCGGTGAAGCGCTGAATCCCGAGGTCTTCCGCCAGTTTGAAAAGATCACCGGCCTGCAGATCATGGAAGGCTTTGGCCAGTCCGAAAGCACCCTGGTCATCGGCAATCTGGCTGGCGACAGCCACAAGT
>JAFQWT010000156.1 GCA_017407375.1 Clostridia bacterium | reverse complement strand
GCCCGCGGCCCCCGCGCCGATCACGGCGATGCGCTCAGGGCTTGGCATAGACGTCATACTCATCCCACAGCCGCTCCATGCGTTCAAATCTTTCCTTGATCCTCGCTTCCTCGCGGCGGGAGATCTCGGCAATGATCGCATTGATGATGCTGAGGGGGGCGGAGAGCGAGTCGGCAAAGGCGGCCATATCGCTCTCGGCGGTCAGAAGGCAGTCGGCCTCATTGGCAATGGGGGAGGTCGGGCTGTCGGTCAGGGCAATGACCTTGGCGCCACGGTCGTGGGCGTAGCGCACGGCCTTGACGAGCTTGGTCGAATAGCGGGGAAAGCTGATGGCAAACAGCACGTCGCCGCGGTCGATGGGCAAGAGCTGCTCAAAGACCTCGCTGGCGCTGGTCGGCTGCAGGGCCTTGACGTTATCAAAGACAAGACTCAGGTTCATTCCGAGAAAGCCCGCCAGCATCGAGGCGCTCCGTGCGCCGAAAAGATAGATGCTCCGTGCCGAGAGCAGGGCGTCCACCGCGGAGGTGAAGGCCGCGCGGTCCACGTGCTCCATCGTGCATTTGATGCGCTCGATGTCCGAGCTCATCACACTCTCGATCAGGTCCCCGCTCCCCACGCGGCGGCCCATGGCGTCAATGCGCTGGTTGGGCGTCAGGCGGGTGCGGAGCATCTCCTG
The DNA here is from genome assembly GCA_017407375.1 of Clostridia bacterium. Classification (GTDB taxonomy): domain Bacteria; phylum Bacillota; class Clostridia; order Oscillospirales; family CAG-272; genus UBA1740. Next base: position 1,746 of record JAFQWT010000156.1, on the reverse strand, counting down.
CAGGGCGCGCTGAAACTGGGGGTAGCCCGCAAAGCCAAGGCGGGTGGCAAAGCGCACCACGGTGGATTCGGATACCTCCGCCAGGGCACCAAGCTCCGCCGCCGTGAGATAGGCCGCCCGCTGGCAGTCCTCGGTGATGGCGGCACAGATCCGCTTCTGCCCCTTGGACAGGTGCGGCAGCTGCTCCTTCAGGATGTCAAGTACGTCTTGCATCGCTTACTCCTTTTAGGAAAAGCGGGAACACGCCACGGCGCGCTCCCGCCCATTTCAAAATTTGGCTCTGGCGGCCGCAAGGCGCGCAAGACTCTCCTCGCGCCCAAGGACCTCCATGATCTCGGTCGCACCGCCGGGGGTCACGGTCTTCCCCGATACGGCAATGCGCACACACCAGAAGATTGCGCCCGATTTTACCCCCGCGGCCTCGGCCACCGAGGAGAGGACGGTAAAGAGCGTGTCGTTGTCCCACACCGAGATAGCCGAGAGGGCCTCCTCGGCGGCGGCAAGGAGCGTGGGCGCCAGCTCGGGCGTTACCTTGTTCTTCTTGTTCGGGAACAGGGAAACGTCGTAGGCAGGCAGCTCACGGAAGAAGGCCACCTTCTCACCGATCTCGGAAAAGCAGGAGACTCGTCCCGCAAGCAGGGAGAGGAGCTTGTCTTTATCCAGCGCTTTTGGCAGGTCGGCAGGCAGATAGGGCGTTGCCAGCTCACAAAATTTCGGGAAGGGCAGGCGGCGGATGTACTCGCCGTTGAACCAGAGGAGCTTCTCGTAGTCAAAGACCGAGGGGGACTTGCTCACCCCGTCGATCGTGAAGAGCGCCTCAAGCTCGGAAAGCGTGAAGAACTCGTTCTCGCTCTCCTTCGGGCACCAACCGAGCAGGGCGATGTAGTTGAGGATCGCCTCGGGCAGGTAGCCGGCGGCCACCAGGTCCTGGAAGCTGACGGCGCCGTGGCGCTTGGAGAGCTTGGAGACCGTACCGTCCTCGCCGCGGCCCATAAGGAGGGGCAGATGCACGTAATGCGGGCGGGGCCAGCCAAAGGCATCGTAGAGCAGGGCATACTTGGGGGTCGAGGTCAGGTACTCGCTCCCGCGCACCACGTGCGTGACCCCCATCAGATGGTCGTCCACCACGTGGCAGAAGTTGTAGGTCGGATAGCCGTCGGCCTTCAGAAGGATCTGGTCCTGAAGCTCGGCATTCTCGGTCGAGATCTCGCCAAATACCTCGTCAACGTAGGAGGTCACGCCCTCGGTCGGCATCTTCTGACGGATGACGTAGGGGATCCCCGCCTCAAGGTTTTTCTTGACCTCCTCGGGGGAGAGGTCGCGGCAATGGCGGTCGTAGCCGCCGTTCTCGTCCTCCTCGTGGAGGCGCTCCAGGCGCTCCTTGGTGCAGAAGCAGTAGTAGGCGGCGCCGCGCGCCACCAGCTCCTCTGCGTATTTCTTGTAGATCTCACGGCGCTCGCTCTGCACGTAGGGGCCGTGCTCACCGCCAACGCCGGGGCCCTCGTCATACCGGAGGCCCACGTCGGCCAGGGTCTTGATGATGACGTCGGTGGCCCCTTCCACGAGGCGCTCACGGTCGGTGTCCTCAATGCGGAGGATGAAGGTGCCGCCGCCGTGACGGGCGATCAGGTAGGAGTAAAGGGCGGTGCGCAGGTTGCCGATGTGCATATACCCCGTGGGGCTGGGAGCAAATCGGGTTACCGTATTTCTGTTTGCCATATAAGTTCCTTTCATGCGCCGTTTTTG
>JAFQWT010000155.1 GCA_017407375.1 Clostridia bacterium | reverse complement strand
CTCCTTCTCGCGGCGGCAGTCCTCGATCTCACGGTCAAAGCCCTTAAGCGCCGCCTCGATCTCGGAAATGCGGTTAGTAAAGCCCTCCACGTTCTTCTCGCAAAGGGTAAGCTCGCCCTCCAGGCGCTTGCCTGCCTCCTCGCATTCGGCAATGGCGGCGGTGATGCCCTCACCACGGTTGCCATCCTCGTTCCGGGAGCGCGAGAGGACGTCCATATTGACCTTGATGTCAAGCGCGGCGTTCTGTTGCTTTTCAAGGGCGCCGAGAGAGGTCTCCAGCTCCTTCTCGATCCGCGCGATCGCCTGGGTCAGCTTCTGCGAGTCGGCAAGGATACCAACGCGCTCGTCGGACAGGCGGCGCATCTCCTCGCGGAGCTCCTTGATCTTGGTATCGTACTCCGAGGTATCGCCCGAAAGCGTTTTTGCCGCCTTCACGATCTCGTTGATGCGCCCGCGGCTCGTGGTCAAAAGGTCGGTCTTATGGCGTATTTCGGTATCAAGGACCGAAATATCGTTTTCAAGGGTGTGGATGCGGCCGCGGCAGTCGTTGATGCTGCCCAACAGCTGCTCCGAGGCCAGGCGCCCACTCTCCATCTGGGCAAAAAGGCGCTCATCCTGCGCGTTGAGAGAGGCAAGGGAGGCCTCCACGGTCTCAAGCTCATGGGTGGAGAGCTGATAGGTATCTCTCGCCTTCGCAAGGTCGGCGCGCAGCTTTTCGGTATCGTAGAGCCAAAGCGAAACGTCGGCGATCTTCTTCTTTTCGTAAAGATCGAGGTATTTTCTTGCCTTTTCCGCGTCCTTGGTCAGAGGGGCCAGTCGCTTTTCCAGCTCATCAAAAATGTCGATAACACGCTCCATATTGGCATGGGTCTCACGGCGGCGCTTTTCGGCATCCTCCTTGCGGTGGCGGTATTTGGCGATCCCCGCCGCCTCCTCAAAGACGTTACGCCTGTCCTCGCTCTTTTTGGAAAGCAGCTCGGCAACGCGCCCCTGACCAACGATGGAATAACCCTCGCGACCGATACCCGTGTTCATAAAGAGCTCGGTGATGTCGCGCAGGCGCTTCTGCTGGCCGTTGATCAGGTATTCACTGTCACCCGTACGGTAATAGCGGCGGGTGACCTTGATCTCATCGTAAGGAGAGTCGATGCGCTGGCTCTTGTCGGTGTTGTCAAAGGTGACAGAGACCTCGGCGTAGCCCATCGGGCGGCGCTGGTCGGTACCGCCAAAGATGACGTCCTCCATCTTGGTACCGCGGATGTTTCGGCTGGAGAGCTCACCAAGCACCCAGCGCATGGCATCGGAGATATTGGACTTACCGCTCCCGTTCGGGCCGACGATGACGGTGGTCCCGCGCTCAAAGGTCAGGACCGTACGGTTCGGGAAGGATTTGAAGCCGTGAAGCTCCAGTGATTTCAGATACATATTACCCCTCCTTCCCTTCTTCAAGAATTCCAAAGAGCCGCAGCGCCTCCTTGGCGGCCGCCTGCTCGGCATCGTGCTTTGAGCTTCCCTCACCCGTGCCCACCACGTTGCTGTTGATCCGCGCCTCGATCACGTAGATCGGGGCGTGGTCGGGACCGCGGCGGTCCTTCACGGTGTAAACAAGGGATTCCTTGCCGTCCTGCTCCACCAGCTGCTGGAGCCGTGTTTTGAAATCGCCGTGGCGGTTTTCAACGCAGGCGTCAAGTTCTTTTTGCAAAAGGCGCAAAAGAAGCGCCTCTGCTGCCTCCATACCGCCGTCAAGATACACGGCGGCCACAAGGGATTCCACCACGTCCGCAAGGATGGACGGGCGGTGGCGGCCGTTTCCTGCCTCCTCCCCCTTACCGAGGCGCAGATAGTCTCCGAGCGACAGGGTGGCGGCGATCTTGGCCAAGGTCGGCTCGCACACCAGGTGCTGACGGTAGCGCGTCAGGACCCCCTCGGGAATATCGGAATAGCGCAGAAAGAGATAACGGCTGACAACGATCTGAAGGACGGCATCGCCGAGGAACTCCAGCCGCTCGTACGAGGCATCGCCCTTCTCATTAGTGTACGACGCGTGCGTCAGGGCCGTCAGCAAAAGGGTGGTATCGTCAAAGCGGTAGCCGATCCTTTTCTCAAGCTGCGCCAGCGCGGTTTCGTTTATCATAAGGTCCTCACTTCGTCTCTGCGGTCGGCTCGGCGGCCTTCTCCGCAGCTTCGTTTTTCAGCTTTTCCTCAAAGGCCGTTGCCCACTCGGCAATGTCATAGTTGATCTCGGTGCTGACAAAGGTCATGGCCTGATGCACGGCATTCTTGATCGCCTTAGCATCCGACGAGCCGTGCGCCTTGATCACGGGCTTGGAGATCCCAAGGAGGGGCGCGCCGCCGTGCTCCGAGGAATCCATCTTCTTCTTAAATTCCTGCAAGCGCCCCTTGACCATAAGGCCGGAGAGCTTGGTGGTGACGGTGGAATGGAACAGGTCCTTGAGCGCACCGCCAAAGAATTTGCCCATCCCCTCGATCACCTTAAGGACAAGGTTGCCCGTAAAGCCGTCGGTCACGGCAACGTCGCAGGAATCAAAGGGGAGAGTCTTGCCCTCCACGTTGCCGACAAAGTTCACGTCCGACTTTGTCAGGCGCTCATAGGTAGCGACCTGCAGGGGCAGGCCCTTATTGTACTCGGTGCCGTTATTCAGAAGGCCGACACGGGGCGACTCGAGACCGTAGATCTTCTCCATATACAGCGAGCCCATAAAGGCAAACTGCTCAAGGTCCTCGGGCAGCACCTCAAGGTTGGCGCCGCAGTCCATGAGAAGGACGGGTGTCGGAAACGGGAGCACGGTCGCAATGCCGGCGCGGCGGATGCCGCGGATACGCCGCACAAGGAGCGTGGCCCCGGCGATCAAGGCCCCCGTATTGCCCGCGCTGACAAAGGCATCTCCCTCACCGGCGGCCAGCTTTTGGAGGCCCACGCTCATCGAGGAATCCTTTTTATCGCGGACAACGGACAGTGCCTTGTCCTCCATACCGATCACAGAGACCGAGGGAATGACCTCGATACCGTCAAGAGAGATCCCCTCCGCCTCGACGACGTCATTTATAGTCTCCTCGCACCCGACGATGGCGATTGAGAGAGAGGGATACTCCTCCTTCGCCATGACGGCGCCGCGGATCAGCTCAAGGGGGGCGTTGTCCCCACTCATCACGTCAATGAGAATACGCATATCAAATTCCTTTCCCCATACGGGAAACTTCACTTGCTACAAGATCGATGCACTGCAGGGAACGCTCGGCATACGCCTCGTTCCTTGCCGTTTTGCCACCCTTTACCTTCTTATCAAGCGGCAGAATGATGCCAAAATTCGCATTCATCGGTTGAAAATTCACGACCGTGGGATCGCTGACGTAGGCCGCCATGGCCCCCAGCATCGTGGTGCGGGGGAAGGCGGGGGGCGGACAGCCCAGCGCCTGCGCCGCGGCGGAAAGCCCCGCCACAAGGCCGGAGCCCGTGGACTCCACGTACCCCTCGACCCCCGTCATTTGCCCTGCAAAATACAGATCCTTGCGAAGGCGCATGGAATAGTCGGGCTCAAGGAGGCGTGGCGAATCCATGTAGGTATTACGGTGCATCACGCCATAGCGGTAAAACTCGGCGTTCTCAAGCCCCGGGATCATACGGAAGACACGCCGCTGCTCCCCAAAGGTGAGGTGCGTTTGAAAGCCGACGAGGTTATACATATCCCCCGCCCGATTTTCGCGGCGGAGCTGTACCGTGGCATACGCATCCCGCCCGGTGGACGGCACGGGAAGGCCAACGGGCTTCATAGGACCGAAGCGGAGCGTGTCGACTCCGCGGGAGGCCATGACCTCCACGGGCATGCACCCCTCGAACACCGTCAGCTCCTCCCCTGTCTCAAAGTCGTGGAGGTGGGCGGTCTCCGCCGAGAGCAGCGCCTCGTAAAACGCTGTGTATTCCTCCCTCGTCATCGGGCAGTTCAGGTAGTCCTCGGGACTTCCCTTGCCGTAACGGGAGGCAAAAAAGGCCTTGGTGAGGTCAATGCTCTCCCCCGAGACGATCGGGGCGGCCGCATCAAAGAAGTGCAGCCCCTCGCTCCCCGTCAATGCCGCGATCTCGGTCGCCAAGGCCGCCGAGGTCAAGGGCCCCGTGGCAATGACCGTCACCCCTTCCGCGGGGATGCTTGTGACCTCGCGCTCAATAACGGTGATGTTGGGGTGCGAACGGATCCTTTCGGTCACATACTCGGAAAAGAGCGTGCGGTCGACCGCCAGGGCGCTCCCTGCGGGTACGGTCGTGGCATCGGCGGCCTCCATGATCAGGGAGGAAAGCCGCCGCATTTCCTCCTTAAGGAGGCCAACGGCATTGGAAAGCGAGGCCGAGCGGAGAGAATTCGAGCACACAAGCTCCGCAAAGGTCGGTGCCTTGTGCGCGGGGGAATAGCGGCTCGGCTTCATTTCATAAAGCGTCACGGCGCAGCCGGCGCGCGCGGCCTGCCAGGCGGCTTCACACCCCGCAAGCCCCGCACCGACTACGGTAACCGTTGCTTTTTCGGTCATTTTTCTACGTTTTCCTTCTTATAATCGCAGGATTTGTTGCGGCAAAGGACCAGCTTGCGGCTCTTCCGATACAAGAGCATATCGCCACACTCGGGGCACTTCTCCGAGAGGGGAAGATCCCAGGTCGAGAAATCGCAGTCGGGATAGCGCTCACAGCTGTAAAAGACCTTGCCCTTACCGATCTTGGTGATGATGCGGGCGCCGCACTTCGGGCAGTCGACCCCCAGCTCGTTGATCTTCTGCTTAGTGAACTTGCAGGTCGGATAGTTCGCGCAGGCGTAAAAGCTGCCAAAGCGACCGGTGCGAAGCACCATCGTGCCGCCGCACAGCTCGCACTTAAAGTCAGCGACCTCGGTCTCGGTCGTCTTCTTTTCCACGGGCTTACCGTCCTTGCCGAGGGCCTTGGTGTTCTTGCACTCGGGGTAGCCGGGGCAGGCCAAAAAGCGACCAAAGCGCCCCGTCTTATAGACCATAAGGCGCCCGCACTTCTCGCAGGGAACGTCGGACTCCTCGGGCGGGATCTCCACGTCCCCCGCCTTTACGTTGTCCTTGGCGCGCTCCAGCGCCTCGGCAAAGCCGCCGTAAAAGTCGGAAAGCACGGCATGGAGAGTGTCCTCACCGCGGGCAATGCTATCGAATTTATCCTCCATATCGGCGGTGAACTGATACTCGACGATATCGGGGAAATTCTCCTTCATCAGCTTGGTGGTCACCTCACCGAGGGGCGTGGGGACCAGGGCCTTTCCCTCGCGGCGCACGTAGTTGCGGTCAATGATCGTGGAGATGATGGCCGTGTAGGTCGAGGGGCGGCCAATGCCGTTATCCTCAAGGAATTTAATGAGCGAGGCCTCGGTATAGCGGGGCGGCGCCTCGGTAAAGTGCTGGTTGGCGGCCGAATCGGCAAGCGGCATCGCGGCGCCCTCCACCAGGCGGGAAACGGGCGGCAGGCTGCGCTTTTCGGTGCCGTCCTCATGATCCGAGCTATCGTCGTAAACGGCAAGGTAGCCCTTGAACTTCAGGGTACTGCCCGTGGCACGGAACTGATACTCACCCACTGTGAAGTCAAGCGAGAGCATGGAGAACACGGCCGAGGACATCTGGCTGGCCACAAAGCGCTCCCAGATCAGCTTGTAAAGGCGGTACTGGTCGGAGGTCAGGTAACGCTTGATCTTATCGGGCGTGAGATTCACGTCGGAGGGGCGGATCGCCTCGTGCGCGTCCTGCGCGCCCGGCTTCATCTTGAACTGGCGGGGCGAGGCGGGGTGGTACTCCTTACCGTACTGCTCGTTGATGAGGGCAAACGCCGCCTCCTGAGCCGAGGCGGAGATGCGGAGGGAGTCGGTACGCATATAGGTGATAAGACCCGAGAAGCCGCCAAACTCGCTGCCAAGGTTGATACCCTCGTAAAGCTCCTGCGCCGTTTTCATGATGCGCTTGGACTGGAAGCCGAGCTTTCTTGAGGCCTCCTGCTGCATCGTGGACGTGGTAAAGGGAGGCGAGGGCATGCGGCTCTTTTGCGACTGGCGGATGCCCGAAAGCAGGAAGGGACTCTTGTGGATCGCCTCAAGGACCGCGCCGGCCTCGGCCTCGGTCGAGAGACGGATCTCCTTGCCGTCCTTGCCAAAGAAGTGGGTCTCAATCTCACTGCCGTCCGCCGTCTTCACAACGGCGCGGACAGTCCAATATTCCTGCGGCAGGAAGGAGCGGATCTCCTCCTCACGCTCCGAAATGATGCGCGCCGCAATGCTCTGCACACGCCCGGCGGAAAGTCCGCTGCGGACGTTCTTCCAAAGGAAGGGGCTGAGCTGGTATCCCACGATACGGTCGAGGATACGGCGGGTCTGCTGGGCATTCACCAGGTTTTGGTTGATGATGCTGGGGTGCTTGATGGCATCCTTGACCGCGCTTTTGGTGATCTCGTTGAAGGTGACGCGGCACTGCTTATCCATCGGGATACCAAGCGCCGTGGCCAGATGCCAGGAGATGGCCTCTCCCTCGCGGTCAGGGTCGGTGGCGAGGAAGATCTTTCCCGCCGTTTTTGCCTCCTGCTTCAGCTGGGCGATCACGTCACCCTTACCGCGTATATTGATATAGTGCGGAGCAAAATCGTTTTCAATATCCACACCAAGACCGCTTTTCGGCAGATCGCGAATGTGACCCTTGGAGGCAATGACCTTGTAATTTGAGCCAAGATAGCCCTTGATCGTGCTGGCCTTAGCGGGGGACTCCACAATAACTAAATTCGACATAACCTTTCCTTTCCGTGGACCTCGGAGACTGTCTCCGTGCTTGTGTTTCTTATTTGCGTTGGATAAGACCGCCGGGAAGCATTTCAATGATCCCCTCGATCTCCATGGTGGCCGTGGCGGCCATAACGTCACCAATGCCGATGCCTGCCTCGGCAAGCTCGTCACACGAGACCTGTCCGGAGGCGGGAATGAGGCCGTAGATCCGCCTTGGCAGCTCACCGAGGCGCTCAAGCGTGCGCTCGACCTCTGCCTTACGGGCTGGGTCCACCTCGTCTACCGGCTCACTTTTTGCGGGCGGTGGCGGTGGCGGCGCATCCTCGGGCGAGGGGCGGCGCTCCTTTTTGGAGGAAACGCGCATTGAGCGCAGGACGGCGTCGATCACCACGGGAGAATGCTGGAGCAAGCGGAAGATGTTGATCTTGTCGGCATAGACCTTCTCAAAATCCGTGAGAATGTCATCCGCCGCCACCAACAGCTTGGCCCCGTTTTTGAGAAGAATACAGGTGCCCTCGCTTCCCTTATCGTCCACACGGCCGGGGAGCGCGTACAGCGGTCTTCCCTGCTGCAGGGCCCTGCGCGCCGTAATGAGGGCGCCACTGATCAGATCGGCCTCAATGACTGCCGTGGCAGAGGCAAGGCCGGAGATGATACGGTTGCGGATCGGGAAATTCCGCCCTTCGGGACGGGTGCCGGGAGGGAACTCGGTAACAAGCGCGCCGTGGCGCACGACAAACTCAGCAAGCTTAGCGTGAGCGGGAGGATAAATAATATCGATGCCGCTCCCCAAGACTGCCACCGTTTCCCCGCCGCCGTTGATCGCCGCGGCGTTGGCCACACCGTCGACCCCCAGCGCCAGCCCACTGACGACAATGGCGCCGGCCCTGGCAAGATCGCGGGAGATCTCAAAGGCCATGCGCTTACCGTAGTCCGACATCTTCCGCGTCCCGACCACGGCGACCGAAAGGCGGCCGTTGAACTGCGGGAGCGTTCCCTTGCAATAAAGGAGGACGGGCGGGGCGGGGATCAGGCGGAGAGAGGCGG
>JAFQWT010000154.1 GCA_017407375.1 Clostridia bacterium | reverse complement strand
TACGAGGACTGCTGCACCGTCTTCACCCCGCGCCACCCGCGCACCCGCCCGATCCGTGAGCGCGTGATGGCCGAGCTCCAAAAGGTGGACTTTGAGGGGCTTTGCGAGGAGGCCTTTGCCAGCATGACCACCGAGACCAAGCTGATATTTGAGGGTTATCGGTAAAGAATACCTTACAAAAATGGCGCTACGGCCGAGCCGTAGCGCCATTTTTTATCTTTTTCTTATTTTACGCTCTCAAACCACGTAAGGACCGCATCGGCCAAGATCTGGTTGCCGATAAGGCTCGGGTGCACGCCGTCATGGCAGAGGGTGCCCGCGGGGGCCGTTTTCTCGGCCTCATCAAAGAGGGGCTGGGTGACTGTGAGGGAAACGGGGTAGTCCTTGGCAATGCGCAGGACCGCCTCCGCACGCTTTTTGACCTCGGTAGAGAAGGTCTCCCACTTGGCGGGGTCCTCGGGGTCCACCGTGGCCGTGCCGCGTAGGACAAAGGGAGTCAAGAGGAGGACCTTCACGTCGGGAAGTTCCGCATAGACCTCGTCAAGCAGCATGCGATAGATGCGCTCAAACTTCTCGGCATCCACGCCGTTTTTGCTGCCGATCTCGTGCCATACGTCGTTCACACCGATGAGGATCGTGAGGTAATCGGGGCGGAGGTTCAGAAGGTCGGACTTGATGCGCGCGTAAAGGTCAACGATGCGGTTACCGCTGACGCCGCGGTTCTCAAAGCGGTATTCGCCCGGGTAGTCGGTGGCCAGGCGTGCCGCCACCATAAAGGGGTAGCCCGTGCCGTAGCGCTGAACGCGGGTAGAAGCAAGAACGGCGGGGTTCCGGTCACGGATGCAGTCGGTAATGGAATCGCCTTGGAACAGAATGGTTTTCATAGTGAAGCTCCTTCGTATCTATCGGTTTGCCTCCATTATAGCATCGCGGGCAGTAAAAAGCAAGGAAAAAAGGAAAAAGACCTGCCAAAGCAGGTCTTTTTCCTTTGGCTTGCGGTTATGCCAAAATTTTTAGTACATGCCGCCCATGCCGCCATCCATCGGCGCCGCGGGGGCTGCGGGGGTCGGCTCCTTGATGTCGCACACCACGCTCTCGGTGGTGAGGACCGTCGCGGCGACCGAGGCCGCATTCTGCAGGGCAGAGCGGGTGACCTTGGTCGGGTCCACGATGCCCGCCTCGAGCATATCGGTGTACTCCTCACGGTAGGCATCAAAGCCGTAAGCGGTCTTGCCCGAGGAGAGGATCTTGTCGATGATGACGCCGCCGTCAAAGCCGGCGTTCTCGGCGATCTGGCGCATCGGCGCCTCGAGGGCCTTGGCAACGAGGCAAACGCCCGTCTTCTCGTCACCCTCGGAGGTCTCGATCAGCTTCTTGACCTCGGAGATGACGTTGACGTAGGCCGTACCGCCGCCGGCAACGATGCCCTCCTCGACCGCCGCCTTGGTGGCGTTCAGCGCGTCCTCAATGCGGAGCTTCTTCTCCTTCATCTCGGTCTCGGTGGCCGCGCCGACCTTGATGACGGCAACGCCGCCGGCCAGCTTCGCCAGGCGCTCCTGGAGCTTCTCACGGTCAAAGTCGGAGGTGGTGGTCTCGATCGCCGCGCGGATCTGCGCCACGCGGTTCTTGATCTCCTGGCTCTCGCCCGCGCCGTCCACGATCAGGGTGTTTTCCTTGTTGACCTTGATCTGTCTTGCACGGCCCAGCTGAGCCACGGTGGTCTCCTTCAGCTCAAGCCCCAGCTCGTCGGTGATCACGGTGCCGCCCGTCAGAATGGCGATATCGCGGAGCATCTCCTTGCGGCGGTCACCAAAGCCGGGGGCCTTGACGGCCACGCAGGTGAAGGTGCCGCGGAGCTTGTTGAGCACGAGGGTCGTCAGGGCCTCGCCCTCCACGTCCTCGGCAATGATGAGGAGCTTCTTGCCCGACTGCACGATCTGCTCGAGCACGGGGAGAAGATCCTGGATGTTCGAGATCTTCTTATCGGTGATGAGGACGAGGGCATCGTCAAGGACGGCCTCCATCTTGTCGGTATCGGTGACCATATAGGGCGAGAGATAGCCGCGGTCGAACTGCATGCCCTCCACGACCTCGCTGTA
>JAFQWT010000153.1 GCA_017407375.1 Clostridia bacterium | reverse complement strand
GGCGCGGCGTACGACGTTACCGTCAACGCCGTGGGCAAGGCCTCCGTGGCCTACACCGACAAGATCCTTGCCCACTGGCACGGGGAGGGCGTCCGCACGGTGAGCGAGGCCGAGGCCCTGCTTGAGCGGGAAAAAAGCACGAAACGGCGGGGCGCCGCCAAGGAGCCGAAAAAGACCGCCGCCTCCAGCTTTGAGGTGGGCGACTTCTTCCAAAGGGCGATCGAGCGCAGCTACCGCACCGACAAGAAATAAGGACCGCGAAAGGAAACGAAGATGGGATACAACATTGAAAACTACCGCCGTGTCCGCACGATGCTGGAGGAGCGCCGCCTTTCGGCCATGGCCACGGCCGATGCGCGCCTTGCCGAGGTGCACCGCCTCTCACCCGAGGTGGCGGAGATCGACCGCGCCCTGGCCTCCACGGGCATGCAGCTGTTTGGTGAGGCCACCCGCGGCGGCCCCGACCTTGCCGCGCGCATTGCACGCGTGCGTGCCGACCACGAGAGTCTGCGCGCCGCCCGCGCCGACCTTCTGACCTCTCTTGGCTTCAGTGCCGATTACACCGATCCCGCCTACACCTGCAAGGCCTGCCGTGACACGGGCTTTGTCGATGCCGCGATGTGTGAGTGCATGCGCGTGGCGCTGGTGACCGAGGGGGTGCGCTCCTCGGGCCTTGGGGCGCTGATCGGACGGCAGAGCTTTGAGAACTTCTCCCTGAAATACTACGACCATGACCCCGCCGACCGTGAGCGCGCGGCCTACGCCCTGGCACGGGCAAAGGAGTACGCCGAGAGCTTTGGCCCCGACTCCGGCAACCTTTTGCTGATGGGCCCGACGGGCCTTGGCAAGACCCACCTCTCGACCGCCATTGCGCGCACCGTCATTGAGCGGGGGTACGACGTGGTGTACGAGACCATGCAGAACGTCCTTGCCGACTTTGAGTACGACCGCTTTAAAAGCGGCTACGGTGAGACCGCCCAGCGCGGAGAACGGTACCTGGCGTGTGAGCTTTTGATCCTTGACGACCTTGGCACCGAGCAGACGAACGCCTTTGTGGTCTCCACCCTCTACCACCTTCTCAACACCCGCTTGAACCACGGGCGCCGCACCGTCATCAATACGAACGTCTCGGGGGAGGAGTTGCGCACGCGCTACTCCGACCGCATCACCAGCCGCCTTTTGGGCGAATACGAGATCCTTCTCTTTTCGGGGAACGACATCCGTATGCAGAAGCTCTGACGGGAAAAATCCTGTTTTTGTAAAGATAACTTTATAGAAAAAAGGCCGACACGCGTCGGTCTTTTTTTGCGTTTTGCGCACCAAGGGACAAGGGGCGGCATATACATGATAGTAACCCACAAGGAGGTACCGTATGAAGATCTGTGCTATTGGGGGCGATGCCCGCATGCCCCATGCCGCCGCCGCCCTTTGCGAGGCGGGTCACGAGGTCACGCATACCGCGTACGGCGAGGGGCCCCTCTCGCCCGAGGCGCTGGCAGTGGCCGAGGCGGTCCTGCTTCCCTACCCCATCAGCCGTGACGGCGTCACCCTGACGGCGCCCGCCTCTCCCCTGCCCGTTCCCCTTTCCTCGCTTTTTGCCATGATCCCCGAGGGGGTGCCGATCCTTGGCGGGCGCGCCGATGCGGCCATAAGGGAGAGGGCCGCGGGGCATCGCCTTTTCGACTACGCCGAGGACGAGGGCTTCCTCGGGAAAAATGCCGCCATCACGGCCGAGGGGGCGCTCTCGCTCCTGATGGCGCGCCTTCCCTCTCCCCTATTTGAAACGCCCTGCCTTGTGCTGGGCTCGGGGCGCCTGGCAAAGGCGACCTACGACCTGCTTGTGGGACTGCACGTACCCACGGCCGCCGCCGCGCGGAATACCGCCGTGCGCTTTGCGGACGGACGCCCTCCCCTGCCTCTCGCGGCGCTCCCCGCCGAGCTTGGTCACTACGACGTCCTTATTAACACCGTCCCCGTGCCGCTCCTTACGCGGAGCCTGCTCCTTCGGATGCGGCGGGGGGCGATCCTCCTTGAGCTTTCCGCTGCCCCCGGCGTTTTGGATACCGACGCCTGCCGCGCAGCGGGGCTTGAGGTGGTGACAGCCCCCGCGCTCCCGGGGAAATACGCGCCACGGGGGGCAGGACGGGCGATCGCCGCGGCGGTCCTTCCGATCCTTTCATCGCTTTGAGGTTTTTATGATCGCATACGCTTTTTGCGGCTCCTTTTGCACCCTCTCACACTCGCTTGCGGCCCTGCGCCGCCTGCGGGCCGACGGCTACGACGACATTCTGCCCATTGTGAGTGAGGCCGTTGCCGAGACCGACACCCGCTTTTGGCGGGCCGAGGAATTCTGCCGTACCGTGGAGGGACTGTGCGGGCGGAGCATCGTCCGCAGCATTGTGGAGGCCGAGCCGCTGGGCCCCGTCCTTAACGCCGAGGCCCTGATC
>JAFQWT010000152.1 GCA_017407375.1 Clostridia bacterium | reverse complement strand
TGCGTTCCTCGTCCGAGGGGCGCCTTAAGGGCATCTGCGGCCCCGTTTCCCAGCTGATCTCTGTCAAGCCCGAGCACGTGGTGGCCATTGAGACCGCCCTCGGTGCCAACCTCCAGCACATCGTGGTGGAGGATGAGGAGGCCACCAAGGCCGCGATCCGCCTTCTGAAGGAAAAGCGCGCGGGCCGCGCCACCTTCTATCCCATCAGCACCATTCGCCCGGGGAGCGAGCCCGAGGAGATCCGCGCCACAGCAAAATTCCGCGGATACATCGCCCGTGCTGACCGCCTTGTTGAGCGGGATGCCGAGTACGATGACATTATGGAATGGCTCCTCTCCCGTACCGTTATCTTCGATACGCTGGACAACGCCTCGGCTTGCGCCAAGGAGCTGCGCTACCGCGTAAAGCTTGTGACCCTTGACGGGCAGATCATCAATGCGGGTGGCTCCTATACGGGCGGCGCCCTGCGCGAGGGCAAGGGGAGCGGCATCCTCTCCCGTAATGCGGATATCGAAAGCAAGCTGAACGAGGCCAAGGAGCTGGCCGCCAAGATCCTTGCACTTACAGGGAAGATGGCGGACAAAGAAAAGCGCGTGACCGACCTCCTTGGCGAAAAGAGCGATAACGAGCAGCAAAGAGACCTTTTGCAGGCCATGGCCCGTGCGCAGACCACAGCGCTTGACAGCGCCAAGGTGCGCCTTAACGCCAATGCCGAGCAACTGGAGGGGCTGCGCGCCGAGTACGATGCCATCGTTAACAAGAGCCATCAGGTGGAAAGTGAGCTTTCTGCCCTTGGTCGCTCCCTGGAGGCCGCCAATAAGAACGTGTCCGCGATGCGGGAACGCCGCGCGGAGCAGGACGTGGAGCGAAACCGCCTGGTCGATGAGCGCCAGATCGCCATTGACGAGGCCAACGCCCTCGCCCTCCGAGAGGCCGAGATCGCCAAGGAGATCGAGATGAACGACCGCCTTCGTGAGGGGGTCACCTCCCGCCTTTCCGATCTTAAGGCCGAGGAGGACGAGCAGCGCCGCCTTGTGGCGGAATACGATGCGGCCATCGCCGATATGCAGGCGAGGCAAAACGATGCGAAGACGAGGGCCGAGGCCGAGACTAATACGCTGCGTGAGCTGAACGATAAGCGCGGTGAGACCGAAAGCGGTGTCTCTGCCTTTAATGCGCGCCTTGGCGAGATCCGTGAGCAGATCCGCGTGAAGCAGGAGCAGAAGGACCGCCTGGCCAACACCAACTTCACAGCAGAAAACCGCCTGCGCCGCCTTGAGGAGGAGCAGGAGCGCATCGGCTCGCGCCTTTGGGACGATTACGAGATCACCTTTGACGATGCCGTGGCGTGCGATTACCCGCCCGTAACGGCGGAGACCCGCGCCGAGGTGGCCGCCACCCAGACAAGCTGCCGCAATTCCATGCGTGCCCTTGAGCCCGTAAACCTCGGTGCTATCGAGGAATACAAGGAGGTCAAGGAGCGGTACGACGAGATGTCTTCGCAGGTCGTGGACCTTAAGGAGTCCTACGACAAGCTGACCGAGATCATCGACGGCCTTGAGACCGAGATGAAGGCGCAATTCGTGACCGCCTTCAACGCGATCAACGATAACTTCGGCGTGGTGTTCTCCGAGCTCTTTGGTGGCGGTCAGGCCGAGCTGATCCTGACCGATCCCGAGGACGTGCTTGGCTGCGGCATTGACATCAAGGCGGCCCCTCCCGGAAAGATCATCAAGAATCTCGCCCTTCTTTCGGGCGGTGAGCAGGCCTTTGTCGCCATTGCTCTCTTCTTTGCGATCCTTAAGGTGAATCCGACGCCGTTCTGTATTTTTGATGAGATCGAGGCGGCCTTGGATGCCGTCAACGTATTCCGCTTTGGCGAATACATCAAGAAAATGTGCGATGAAACGCAGTTTATCCTCATCTCCCACCGCCCCGGCACCATGGAGATCGCAGAGCGCCTTTACGGCGTTACCATGCAGGAGCGCGGCGTTTCCCGCGTGCTTCCCATGAGCCCCACGGAGATGGAGCAGATGAAGAAGGAGTTGCAGGAAGATGGGGTTCTTTGAGAAACTGAAATCGGGGCTTTCCCGCACGAAAAAATCGCTTTTCGGCGCCGTGGAGACCGTTCTCCGCTCCTTCGTCAGGATCGATGAGGATCTTTTTGAGGAGCTGGAGGAGGCACTGATCATGGCGGACGTGGGGGTCGATACCACCATGGCGATCCTTGACACCCTCCGCCTGCGCCTGAAGGAAAAGCGCATCACCGACCCCGCCGCTGTGAAGGTGGAGCTGTATGCCATTCTTGCCGAGATGATCGGTGAGGATGACGGCCTGCATCTTGACACCACCCCCTCGGTCATTCTGGTCATCGGAGTCAACGGTGTCGGCAAGACCACCTCGATCGGCAAGATGGCGGCAGAGCTGAAGGGGCAGGGCAAGCGCGTGATCGTGGCGGCAGCCGATACCTTCCGCGCCGCCGCGGCGGAGCAGCTGAAGGTGTGGTGTGACCGCGCCGGAGTCGATATGATCCGCCAGGGGGCGGGGGCCGACCCTGCCGCCGTGGTCTACGATGCCATCGGAGCGGCGGTCAGCCGCCATGCCGACGTTTTGATCGTGGATACGGCAGGGCGCCTGCATAACAAGAAAAATCTGATGGACGAGCTTGCCAAGATCAACCGCGTGATCGACCGTCAGCTGCCGGGGGCCTCCCGTGAGACCCTCCTGGTGCTGGATGCCACCACGGGGCAAAACGCCGTCAGCCAGGCCAAGGAATTCCTCGGCGCTGCCGACATTACGGGTCTTGTGCTTACCAAGCTTGACGGCACGGCCAAGGGCGGCATCGTGTTTTCCATTCGGCGTGAGCTGGGCCTTCCCGTCAAGTTCATTGGCGTTGGTGAGGGCATTGAGGATATGAAGCCGTTCCACGGCGAGGAATTTGCCGCGGCGATCTTTCAGGAGGATACCGAATGAAGGCAGTGCTTGCCTCGCGCAATAAAAAGAAGATCGTGGAAATGGAGCGCCTGTTGCGCGAGCGCATCCCCACGATCGAGCTGGTCTCCCTGGATGACGTTGGCATTTCGGGGGAGGCCGAGGAAACCGGGGCCACCTTTGAGGAGAACGCCCTTCTAAAGGCGCGCTTCGGCGCGGCCCCCGGGCGCTATTCCTTTGCCGACGATTCGGGCCTTGAGGTGGACGCGCTGGACGGCCGCCCCGGGGTCTATTCCGCCCGCTATGCGGGGGAACCCTGCGACGATTCAAGGAACAACGCCCGCCTGCTTTCCGAGCTTTCTGACGTCCCGGCCGAGCGGCGCACGGGGCGTTACGTCTCGGTCATTGCGTGCATTGATCCCTATGGAAATGAGTTTTTCGTACGCGGCACC
>JAFQWT010000010.1 GCA_017407375.1 Clostridia bacterium | reverse complement strand
TTTGGTGCCGTGGGGCTTTTCGGTACCGTGCTTGGCGTCCTCCTCACCCTCGTCACGCCGCCCGCCCTTGCCCGCCGCGCCTTTGGGCTTTTTATGATCCTTGGCGGGGGTCTTTCGCTTTTCCGCTCTTTTCGGTACCGCCGCGCAAGGGGGGAAGGGAAAAACGAAAAAAAGCCGCCGCCCCCCTCAGAAGCATCTTGACAAACGCCCCCCGTTTGTCTATAATGTAGAGGAATATAATTTTAGTAAGAGGTTTGCCATGATCAAGCTTTATAACACGCTCACCGCGCGCAAGGACCCCTTTGTTCCGATCGAGGAGGGCAAGGTCAAAATGTACGCCTGCGGCCCCACGGTCTACAATTTCTTCCACGTGGGCAACGCGCGCTGCTTCGTGCTTTTCGATATGCTCCGCCGTTATTTCGAGTACCGCGGGTATGAGGTCACCTTCGTCCAGAACTTTACCGATATCGACGATAAGGTGATCCGCCGCGCCAACGAGGAGGGCGTCACCTATACCGACATTGCGGAGCGTTACATAAAGGAATACTTCACCGATGCCCGCGGGCTCGGTGTCCGCGCCGCCACGGTCCACCCCCACGCCACCGAAAACATGGGGGAGATCCTCTCGATCGTCAAGGGCCTTGTCGATGAGGGGTTTGCCTATCCCATGGACGGGGACGTCTACTTCCGCACCCGCAAATTCCGTGATTACGGCAAGCTTTCAGGTCAGGCCGTGGAGGACCTCGAGTCGGGCGCGCGCATCGACGTCAACGATAAAAAGGAGGACCCCCTCGATTTTGCCCTTTGGAAGGCCGCCAAGCCCGGGGAGCCGTCCTGGGCCTCCCCGTGGGGAGAGGGGCGCCCCGGCTGGCACATCGAGTGCTCGGCCATGGTGCGCCGCTACCTTGGCAAGACCATCGACATCCATTGCGGCGGTCAGGACCTGATCTTCCCGCATCATGAGAATGAGATCGCCCAGTCGGAGTGCTGCAACCACGCGCCCTTCGCCAATTTCTGGCTGCACAACGGCTATATCAACGTCGATAACCGTAAGATGTCCAAGTCTCTCGGCAACTTCTTCACCGTGCGTGAGATCGCCGAGAAGTACGGCTACCTGCCGATCCGCTATTTCCTGCTTTCCTCGCATTACCGCAGCCCCATCAACTTCTCGGAGGAGGTCATTGCCCAGGCCTCGGCCGCCCTTGACCGCATCTTCAACTGTGTCGATTCCCTCGCCTTCTACGTTAAGAATGCCGAGGGCGAGCTCCGTCCCCAGGAGGCCGAGCTTTGCGCCGCCTTCCGCGCCACCAAGGACGCGATGATCGAGGGCATGGACGACGACTTCAATACGGGGGCGGGCATTGCCGCGCTCTTTGACCTTGTCGCCCTCATCAACAAGGCCCTCGCCGCCAAGCCCTCGGCCGCCGCCGCCCGTGAGGCCAAGGCCCTCCTTGATGAGATGACCGAGCTTTTCGGCTTTGTCCGCACCGAGGACGAGGACAGCGAGCTCACCGCCTGGATCGAGGAGAAGATCGCTGCCCGTGCCGCCGCCAAGCGGGAAAAGAACTATGCCGCCGCGGATGCCATCCGCGCCGAGCTCCTTGAGCGCGGGGTCACCCTGCAGGATACCTCGCAGGGCACCAAATACACCGTTGCCAGATAACCGTGGAAAAAGATGTCCCCCGTGGCC
>JAFQWT010000151.1 GCA_017407375.1 Clostridia bacterium | reverse complement strand
TTCCGAGATCCCCGAGGCGGGTGACGAATTCAACGCCGTTGAGGACGAGAAGATGGCGCGCCAGCTCTCCGAGCAGCGCAAGAGCGAGGCCAAGGAGGAGTCCTTCCGCCAGAGCGCCCGCATGAACCTTGACGATCTCTTTGCCCGCATCGGTGAGGGCGTCAAGACCCTCAACATCATCATCAAGGCCGACGTGGCCGGCTCGGCCGAGGCGGTCAAGGCCTCGCTCCTCAAGCTCTCGAACGAGGAGGTCAAGATCTCCGTGATCCACACCGCCGTTGGCGGGATCACCGAGGGTGACGTGATGCTGGCCAACGCCAGCAACGCCATCATCGTTGGCTTTAACGTCCGCCCCGACCGCACGGCGCTGGATTCCGCCAAGCGGGACGGCGTGGATATCCGCACCTACCGCATCATCTACGAGTGCATCGAGGAGATCGAGGCGGCCATGAAGGGCATGCTGGCTCCCAAATTCCTTGAGAACCTGCTCGGCCACGCCGAGGTCCGCCAGATCATCCACGTGTCGAGCGTTGGCACCATTGCCGGCTCCTACGTGCTGGACGGCAAGATCACCCGTGCCTCCAAGATCCGCATCGTGCGTGACGGCACCGTCATTGCCGAGGACGAGATCGACTCGCTCCGCCGCTTTAAGGACGACGTGCGCGAGGTCGCCTCGGGCTATGAGTGCGGTATCAGTCTTAAGAAGTACAACGACATCAAGGAGGGCGACGTTCTCGAGGCCTTCGTGATGGAGGAGATCGAAAGATAAGAAAAAACACCCGAGAAAGCCACTTTCTCGGGTGTTTTTGCGTTTTGTAAAGAATACTTCACCCTTTTTGGGGCATACTGTGGGTGAGGTGATGACAATGGCGAAGAAACGAACCGGCGGCGACAAAGCCCCCGCCACCCCCGCCGTGCCCGACCCGCCCGTGCCCAACCGCGCAAGGACGGAGATGGCGATCGGCGACCCGCCCGAGCGGGCGCGCTACCGCGACCCCGCAGAGGGCGGCGAGAAGCGGGCCCCCGAAAGGAAGCAATAAAAAAAGGCGCTGTGCGCCTTTTTTTATTTCAGCTCGCGCCCACGGTAGCGCTTTTGCAGGATCATCGTAAGGACGATGCCGATGACGATCGGCAGGTAGAAGGTAAGGAAGCGCCAGATGAAGGTGGAGGCGGGCACCAGCGTGGTATCCGCGTACACGTGCGAGAAGTAGCCGACGTAGCTCCCCTCGGAGGCGCCCATGGCGCCCGGCATCGGCATGAAGGCCGAGATCATATAGACGAATGCCTGGCAGGAGATGACGGTGAGAAAGTCGGTCCCCGACTCACCGAAGCCGCGGTAGATCACGTAGGAGATGGTGAAATACGCCGTCAGCTGGATAAGGGTGACAAGGATGACCTTGACGATCATCAGGGGCTCCTTCACGATGAACTTCATGTTGTTGAAGGAGGCGTTCATGGAATCCTCGATCGAATCGCAGGACTTCTGCGGGTCCTTGATGAGGCGCAGCTTGCCGAGGAAGAAGATGACCTTGCGGATGACGCGCATGGTGAAATCCTTGCAGAAGGAGACGAGCAGAAGGAACACGATGAAGGCCGAGCATACGACAAAGCCGACAATGGCCAACGCCATCAGGGGAGCCAGCTCCTCAGTGAAGAAGTGGAAGCGCAGGATCAGAACGACAAGGCAATAGAGGGTCTCCGCCACGTGGTAGAGAATGAGGCGGGACATGAGGATCGAGATCGAGGCCGAGGCGGGCACACCGCAACGGCTCATATAGTAGGCCTGCATCGGCTGGCCGCCGCTGGCAAAGGGGGTAATGCAGTTGTAATACTGCCCCACCATGGTGTTGAGATAGGTGTTGCGGAAGCGTTGACCGGGGCACAGCTTGTTCATCACGATCTGGATGGCCCACGCCTCCATGACCCAATAGACGACCATCAGAAGGAGCGCTATCACGAGGTACCAGGGATCAAGGCGCAAAAACGCACCGAAGATCTCGGAGACCTCCCCCGCGCTGAAGAGATACACCAGCATCAGGATAAAGGCAAAGGCACAGGCCACAAGATTCCATTTGCTTGATTTTTTCATCCGCGCAGGATCCCTCCCTTCATTTTTTGGCGCCACTTGGCGGGCAATTTTGAAAAAGAACAAGTGAAGTATACCACAAACTTACCGATTTGTAAAGAGGAATACACAAAAACCTTCGGTTAACGGACGGCAAAGGTTTCCTGTTTCGGAAAAATTCACAGTTAAGAAATTGAATTTTCCGGAATTTGTGCTATACTACAAGTATAGAAGAAAATCAAAGGAAAGCGAGGGGATCGTATGGATATCCGTATGCAGGGACGGGCGCTCACGCTCTTGTACCGTCTTTTCCTGCGCAATGCCACAGGGGCGCACCAGATCCCCTACCTCCCCGCCAAAACGCGCATTCCCGCGCGGTCAGAGCGCGCGCTTTCCCCCGTTGCGCCCGAGGACGTGGGGCTGGACTCGGCCTACGTGGACGCCTTCCTCACGGAGCTGGAGGGAGAGCGCTCGGCCAACCTGCACACGCTGGCCGTGGCGCGGGACGGCAAGGTGTTCTGCCTGGCAACGGCCCCCGGCTATGAGTACGACATCCGCCACCAGACCCACTCGCTCTGCAAGACCGTGACGGGGCTGGCCATCGGAATCCTTATTGCCGAGGGGCGGCTGACCGTCAATACCCCCCTTCACAAGCTCATCACCGAGGGGCGACCCGCCCTGCTCTCCTCCCGCATGAAGGCCATCACGGTGCGGCACCTGCTCTCGATGACCACGGGCGTGATCTTCGGTGAGATCGGCTCAGTCACCGAGGAGGACTGGGTGCGCTCCTACTTTGAGTCGTCGGTGGCGTTTGTGCCCGGCACGCGCTTTTCCTATAACAGCATGAACTCGTACATGCTCTCGGTGATCGTCGAGACGCTCACGGGCAAGACGCTTTCGGAGTTCGTCTCCGAGCGCATCTTTGCCCCCCTTGGCATCCGTGACACCTTGTGGGAGGCCTGCCCCCGCGGGCACACCAAGGGCGGCTGGGGGCTCTACCTCTCGGCCGAGGACTGCCTGAAGCTTGGCGAGATGATCCTGCACGGCGGCACCTACAAAAAGCGCCGCATCGTTCCCCGGGAATGGATCTTTGA
>JAFQWT010000150.1 GCA_017407375.1 Clostridia bacterium | reverse complement strand
CTTTTTACCCATATACTTGGCAAGAAGCGCCTCCCCCATGCAGTGGTTGAGCTTGTGGGCGCCCGTATGGTTCAGGTCCTCACGCTTGACGTAAAGCTGGACGTTGCCCAGCGTCGCAGAAAGACGCTCAAGGTAAGAGACGGGCGTGGGGCGGCCCTGAAACTCACGGCGGATCTTGCGCAGCTCCGCAATGAACTTGGAGGACTTGCAGATGGTGAAGTACGCCTCCGTGATCTCGGCCATGGCTTTTTTCAGGTTGTCGGGAATATACGCCCCGCCGTACTTGCCGAAATACCCGTTGGCATCGGGGTAGTTTTTGAGATAGGTGTCAAAATCGATCTCGTTGAATTTCATGTCCGTGTCTCCGTATCTTCTATTTTTTCGGTGTTATAAAACAAAAAACGCCCTGACAGAATACTGTCAAGGACGAATAATCACTTATCCGCGGTGCCACCTTGCTTCACGGTCTCCCGTGCCCTTTGGATACCAGCATATCCACGGCCCCTTACGCGTGCCAGACGTCACAGAATACTCGGCAATGCCTTTGACTGTGCCCTCCGCGGTCCATTTGCTGACGGGTGTCATGCCTGCATTCCAGCACCGCAGGCTCTCTGGGATGTCCTTTGTCAACGTTATCTCCGCATCAACGGTTTACGGTATGAGTATAGCACGCCTTTTTCGGTTTGTCAATAGCTTTCTTCAAAAAAACTGCTTCCCCGAGCCGCGGCACGATACGCGCTATTGACAAAAAAGCAAAAATAAAATACAATAAAGAAAAAAGTAAGGAGGGGCTATGCGTAAGACCACCGAAAAGCTGATGGCAAAGCTGCCGCTCGCCACGGGCGTTTTGACGGCGTTTTTTGCCCTTATCTATCTTATCTTTCTCTTTCTTGCTCTCCTTGGCTCCGCGGAGCTTCTTCTCCGTGTGCTTCTCTTCTCCGCCATTCCCTTCCTTGTTGTCTCCCTTGGCCGAGCGCTGATCCCCTCACCGCGCCCAAAAAGCGCCGGGGCCACATCCCGCAGGGCACAGCACTCCTTCCCTAGCCGCCACGCCTTTTCCGCCTTTTTCATTGCCATGATGGCCTTTCAGTTTTCCACTGTCGCCGCCTATCTCCTCCTGCCGCTTTCCATTCTCCTCTCCGTCCTTCGAGTCCTTTTGGGAGAGCATCACCCGCGTGACGTTATCGCGGGGGCCTTCATTGGCGTGCTTTCGGGGATTTTCTTCTTAACTTTAGTATAAAAAAGAACCGCCCGTGGGCGGTTCTTTTTTCTTTTATTCGAAGCAGTCGCCAAACTCGCGGCGGGCAAAGCCGAGGCGGGCAATGTCACCGAGAATGTCGTAATAAGAGACCTCATCGGTCATCATCCAGGGGGCCGTCATAAAGCCGTGGATGTTCTTCATCTTATGGGCGGCCAGCTGGGAGACCACCTGGTAGGTGTTGCCCGTGGTGCTCCACGTGGTGGTGGTGGGCACCTGATCGTAGCCCAGCTCCTCAAGATCAAAGAAGGCGCGGTAGCTGAAGGCATGAACGCCCTTCTCCCCGTTCTCACCCGACAGTGCCCAGTAGTGCCAGTTGGACTGAAGCACCGACTTCGGCATCATCTTTTTGAAGGCCTCCTTGTGGTGCCAGTAGTAGTCCGACCAGATCCAGGGGCGGGCATTTTCGCGCTCACAGCAGGCGACCATATGATAGAAATCACGGAACCAGACGGGCTCGGCGCGAATGACCGAATAGCCGTACGCGGCCTGATTCTCCGCGGCCTCCTCGTCCATACCGAGGTGGAAGTACTTGGGCTTTTCAAAAATCTCACACACCTCGTGAATGAGGTCGGAGATCACGTTGTAATAGGTCTTGGTGGAGAGCATGCGCTCGTATTCGCCAAGCCAAGCATCGTGCGAGGAAGCAAAATTGAGCTTCGGCACGGGCTCAAGGCCGAGGGCACGCAGGCGGCGCACCTCACCTCTGAGCTCGTCGGGCGTCATGGCACCGTTGACACCGATCTCGGGATGACTGTCGTAGCGGATGCCGTCACCGATGTCGATAAGGACGGTATTGATGCCCATTTCGGGAAGCTTTTCCGTGATCTTATGGAACACGTCAACGTCAAAATAGGCGTTATCGTTCCACATGGTACCCGAGGAGTTGGGACGGAAATATTTGTCGTCCACCTGGGGCGGGGCTTCCTTGTCACGCCACATGTTTGTGCCGAGGTGCAAAAGACAGGACCAAAGCATATCGTTGTTTTTCATAACCGTTCTCCCTTTTATTTTTAAAATTCAGTTAAAAACAATCGCCAAAATGCTCGCGGACATCACCAACGCGCGCCGCATCGCCAAGGATATCGTAGTAGTTGATGGGGTAGGTCAGCATCCAGGCCGCAGACATAAAGCCCTTGATGCCCTTCATCCCTTCCCTCGCCAGATGCTCGCCGATCTGCCAGGCGTTGTTGTGCATCGCCCAAGTCGTAACAACGGGAACCTGGTCAAAGCCCAGCTCCTCCAGCTCAAAGAAGGCGCGGTAACGGTAGCCGTTTACACCCCCGTCGCCCTTCGGCCCCTTCAGGGCCCAATAATGCCCGTTGGACTGCAGGACCGACCTTGGCATTTTGCTGGCGAACAGCTCCTTATGGTTGTAGAAGTAATCCGACCACATCCAGGGGCGGGCATTCTCCCGCTCACAGCAGGAGAGCATATGATAGAAATCCCGCCACCAGGGGCCCTCGGCGCGGACCACGGAATAGCCGTAGGCCGCCTGGTTTTCTGCGGTCTCCTCGTCCATGCCGAGGTGGAAGTACCTCGGTCCATCAAAGATCTCGCATACCTCGTGGATGAGGTCGGAAACCACGGCACGGTAAGTGTCGGTAGAGAGCGTGCGCTCATACTCACCGAGCCAGGCATCGTGCGAGGAAGCAAAATTGAGCTTCGGCACGGGAACAAGGCCGAGGGTACGTAGGCGGCGCACCTCACCTCTGAGCTCATCGGGCGTCAGGGCGCCGTTGACACCGATCTCGGGGTGGCTGTCGTAGCGGATGCCGTCACCGACGTCAATGAGGACAGTATTGATCCCCAGCTCGGGAAGCTTTTCCGTGATCCTATGGAAAGTATCACGGTCAAAGCGAAGGTCATCGTCCCAATAGACGTTCGTGTATTTGGTTTTATGAATATCGTCGGGCTGCGCGGGTGCATCCTTGTCCTGCCACATATTGGCCCCCAGGTGCAAAAGGCAGGACCAAATCATTTCATGGCGCTTCATACCGCATCTCCATTATCAAATTTTCGGATAATAAGCGGGGGCACCTCAGAAAGAGCTGCCCCCTGCAGCATCACACCGCGGAATTACGCGCGGAAGCCCTCGTAAAGGAGCGCCAGATGCTTGCCAATATGCGCATGAAGCATATCGGAATATACGTTTTCGTTGTCTCTCCAGAACTTGTAGAGACGGTCCTTGAAGCGGTAGCTGCCGTCCTCGTTCTTCACGGTCAGAATAAAGCCGTAGGTGATATGGATCAGCTGACGGGCATCGTTCTGGGTGAAGAGCGCGGGAAGCTCGGCATCGGTGAGGGTGGAAAGGGCGGGGATCTTGTTAAGGTCCGTCGTCACGTGGTAGAATTTCTTGGCCTCGGCAAACATCTCAAGCGCGTAGGCATGGATCTCGCGATACATCGCAGGGTCAGCCGTGGCCACGGCACGCATGGCCTCCAGCCAGTTCGTGCCCGCGGTCTTGACGTGGAAATTGCCCTCCGTGTACTTACCGATCAGGGCAAAGGTGGAGAACTTATCCGAGCCCGAGTGGATGCTGAGCTTATAGCCAAAGTGGCGGGCGATGGCCGCGTGGGTCTTCAGCTCGCTCTCAAACTGCACAAGGTCACCGATGTAGTCAACGCCCTTCTGGAACTCGCCGCAGAAGCGGGGCGCCACGGTCGCAGGGTCCACACCGTTGAGGATCAGCTCGTTGGCAACGAAGTAATGCTGGAGGGGCGAGGTGGGCGTGGCCGTCTCATCGATCGAGATCTCAAAGTCGGCACGGGCGCCGCCCTCCTTGAAATACTTGTTATAGATGCCCGTGGCAAACTCGATCGCCTCGCCGTAGATCAACTGGCAGCGGCGGAGCTCGTCCTCATCAAAGACCAGCTTCTCGCCCTCAATGACGATCTCCTTGCCGATGTAACGGGCGGCAAGCTCGGCAGGAAGGGCGCACTCGGCGGCAAGCTCAGCAGGGCTCATCTTCTCCACGCCACCGCGGATATGCTCACTGCAGTCCAGCGTGATCATGGTAAAGCCAAGACTGAGAGCGTACTCGATCTCCTCGGGCTTCTTCAGGTGGTCGCCGTCCGCGCCGAAGCCGTCCTTATAGCCGTCACGGAAAACGTAGTAGGTGGCGCTGTCAAGCACGTCCTCATAGGTGCGCTCGGTAAGGTTCAGCTCACGGATCGACTGCTGGGCAAGGATCGGATACGCATCGTACTCCTTAAAAACGCGGAGATGACCGGGGGTGGCAATGCCAAGGCGGTCGCCAACACCGAAGGTCCTCGTCTTCTTAAGGACGGGCATCGGAGCCGTAAAGGGGAACATCGCACACAGGGCATCGGCGTTCTTGTGGGTCTTGGGCGCCAGAACGTAAGAGCAGGCATCGCAGGTGACAAGCTCACCCTCAAACTTCTCCGCCGCAGCACCCGTGGCAACGAGAAGGTCGGCCTCCTCGCCGCGCACCATAAACACGTAGTCGTTGCCAATGGCATTGACCGAGTCGGCGTAGACGTCAAACGCCTTGGCCTTATCGAGGGCAGGCAGCCCACCGATGAATTCGCAGAGTTTTTTCATGATCTTCTCCTAAAAATGTATTTTTATTTTAAAATTCAACCACGTTAAAGAATCAAGCGTTGGTCAGGACCCGTGCGGAATCGATCTCGCTTTTGCTAAGTTTTGTTTTCATTGCAAGGGCCTTTTCCATAGGCAGTGCGCAGATTTTCCCTTCCCTTTCCGCGATGACGGAGGCCGCCGCGCCAAGGAGAAGCTCGGAAACCGCACGCTCTCCCATCCGCATGGCCGTGGAACGGTCCCGCACGGTGGGAACACCGCCGCGCTGAATGTAGCCCAGCATGGAATAGGTGGGCTTAATGCCAATGGCCGCTTCCAACGCCGCGGGAAGCTCGGAGAGCCCTTCGGCCCCCTCCGCGGCAACAATAATGAAGTCGCGCTTTCCGCGTTCCTTCCACGCACGGAGCGGAGCCACTACCTGCGCCTCAAAGTCCGCAGAGAGCTCGGGCAACAGGACGGCCTCGGCGCCCGTGGCAATGGCCGTGTGGTAGGCGATGTAGCCCGCATGGCGCCCCATCACCTCAATGATGCTGCACCTCTCGTGCGAATAGGCGGTATCGCGAATGCGATCAATGGCCTCCATCGCCGTGTTCATGGCGGTATCAAAGCCAATGGTGTAATCGGTGCAGCCAATATCGTTATCAATGGTGCCGGGGATGCCGACCACGAGGATCCCCTCGCGGGAAAGCTCAAGCGCCCCACGGAAGGAACCGTCACCTCCAATGACGACCAGGGCGTCCAGCCCCAGCTCCCGCGCGTTCTCGGCCGCCCTTTGTACCCCCTCGGGTGTCTGAAACTCGGGGCACCGCGCCGTACGGAGGAATGTCCCGCCGCGCACCAGAATACCGTCAACGTCACGGTGGGTCAGGGGGGTGACCTCTTTGGTCAAAAGGCCGCGATAACCGCCATAAATGCCCGTCACCGCGATTCCGTGATGCAAGGCGGCAGAAACCACGCCGTGAACGGCCGCGTTCATTCCGGGGGCATCACCGCCCGAGGTCAAAACACCGAGCCTTTGGATCGTGGGAGCCATATTTCCACCTCTTTCCAAGGATTTTTCCTACATTTATTTTATCCCTTTTCCCCTTATATGTCAAGACATTTGCCGATTTCTTTCCAAAGAAAAATAAAAAGCGCGGCAAAGCCGCGCCTTTGGGAAATTTAAGGGTCAAGAAATACGCCATCGTCAGTGGGGGAACGAAAAAAGCCGAGGAAAGCGGGAGGCGCCAAATGCGCATTGAAAACCGAATAAGGGGGGGTATCGTAACGGACTCAAACGTACGAACTGCAAGTGCAGTTCAAGCGATCGGTCAATTAGTATCGTTCAGCTGAACACATTACTGTGCTTACACCTACGACCTATCAACTTGTAGTCTGCAAGTGACCTCTCGGGCAAAGCCCATGGATAT
>JAFQWT010000149.1 GCA_017407375.1 Clostridia bacterium | reverse complement strand
GCAACCCCTGCAACGCCTGCGCGGCCTGCCGCTCGATCGATGCGGGCACCGCCACGGACGTTATCGAGATGGACGCCGCCAGCAACACGGGCGTGGATGACGTGCGCGACATCCGCGACGAGATCGTTTTTACCCCGGCCGAGCTTACGTACCGCGTTTATATCATCGACGAGGTACATATGATGACGGGCAGTGCCTTTAACGCCCTCCTGAAGACCCTGGAGGAGCCGCCGGCGCACGTCATTTTCATTTTAGCCACCACGGAGCTGCATAAGCTCCCCAGCACCATCGTTTCCCGCTGCCAGCGCTTTGATTTCCGCCGCATTTCCGGGGCGGTGCTGGCAAAGCGCCTGATGCACATCGCCTCTCACGAGGGGATCGGCCTTACCGAGGGAGGCGCCCGCCTCCTTTCCCGCCTTGCCACGGGTGGCATGCGCGATGCCATCAGTCTTTTTGAGCTTTGCGCGGGGATGAAGGAGACGATCGACGAGGCCCTTGTGGCCGAGGTCTGCGGTGCCGGTGACCGTGAGGCGGGCTATGCCCTGATGGAGGCGGTGGCCGACCGCGATTACGCGCGGATCTACGGCACGGTGCGTGACCTTGTGATGTCCTCGCGCGATCTTACCGTCTTTTGGCGCGACCTTATCGACTGCACAAGAGACATGACCGTGATGAAAACGGCGAAAAACGCCGCCGAGTATCTCGACCTGACCGATGCGGAGACCGAGCGCCTGCGCGAGCTTTGCCAGCGCTTTACCATGGAGCAGCTGGTGTATCACGCCCGCATCCTGGAGGAGGCGTACGGCCGCATGCAACGCGCGGGTGCCTCGCGCCGCTCGATCGCCGAGTTGGCGCTGACCCGCCTTTGCGAGCCGCGTCTTTCCACGGGTGAGGAGAGTCTCCTTGCCCGCATTGCGGAGCTGGAGAACGGAATGGCGCTCCTTCGGAGCGGTGCCGCTCCCGCCCCCCGCAAGGCACCCCCGCCCGAGGCGAAAACGGCCAAAGCCCCCGTCCCCAAGACCGAGGCACCGCCCGTTGCCCCTGCCTCACCGCCCGCCGCTCCTTCGGCGCCCACGTACCGCGCCTTTTCGGGATGGCGTGAGGTGACCGAGGAGATCTCCCGCCAGGCCCCCAGCATGGCGGCGCCCCTCAACGGCTCCCGCGCGGCGATCTCGCAGGACGGGCACCTGGTGGTGCGCGTGGGCAATGCCTTTTTCCTGACGCTTCTGAACAAGGAGGAATCCCTTGCCACCATCCGTGCCGTTGCCACGGGGGTGTCGGGGGTCCCCGTTATTACCGTTGAGGTACAGACCGAGACGGCCCAAAAAAGTGATTCTATCCTCGGGGAGCTGGAACGCGCCCTGGCGGAAGTCGAATAAAGGAGTAAACGTATGAAAGTCAGAATCCCTCAAGGCGGCGGCATGGCCGATATGCTCAAGCAGGCCCAGAAGATGCAGGCCGATATGCAGGAAAAGCAGGCCGAGCTGGAGGCCGCGGAATACACGGTGTCCGCCGGCGGCGGTGCCGTTACGGTCACGATCAACGGGAAAAAGGAGATCACGGCGCTCACGATCGAGCCCGAGATCGTGGACCCCGATGACATCGAGACCCTCTCCGACGTGCTGATGGCGGCCGTCAACCAGGCGGTCCGCACCGTGGAGGAGTCCGCCGCGGCCGAAATGGAGAAGATCACGGCGGGGATGAATCTGCCGGGAATGCCCGGTATGCCGGGACTTTTCTGATATGATGGAATATGCCGAGCCGCTCCAGCGGCTGATCGAGCAGTTCCGCCGCCTGCCGGGGATCGGGGGGAAGAGCGCCGTGCGTATGGCGTTTTCCGTCCTATCGTTTTCGGACGAGGAGGCGGAGACCTTTGCCGAGGCGGTCCTGGATGCCAAGCGGAGCATCCGCAGCTGCCGCGTCTGCGGCAACTTCTCCACAGGAGACGTCTGCCCGATCTGCGCCGACCCCGAGCGTGACCGCACCACCGTGTGCGTGCTTGAAAACGCAAGAGATATCCTCGCCTTTGAGCGTGTCCGTGAGTATCGCGGCCTCTATCACGTTTTGGGCGGGGCGCTTTC
>JAFQWT010000148.1 GCA_017407375.1 Clostridia bacterium | reverse complement strand
CGTGTTTGGCGACAACATCAGCATTGAGGATACCATGAACGTCCTTGTCCAGTACAAGTCGGGCGCGCAGATGTCCTACTCGCTGAACGCCTACTCTCCCTGGGAGGGCTTCCGCGTTTGCATGACCGGCACCAAGGGCCGCATTGAGATGGAGGTCATCGAGGCCGTTTACATCAACGCGGGCGGCGATCCCAGCTCCGAGGGCGTGGTCAAGGGCAAGAAGATCACGGTCTACCCGATGTTCGGCGAGGCCTACGACGTGCCGATCCCTGCGGGGGTTGGCGGTCACGGCGGCGGCGACCCCGTGCTTCTCAACGATATGTTCGGCGTTCCCACCGAGGACCCCTTCAACCGCGCTGCCTCCCACGTGGACGGCGCCCTCAGCATTCTGACCGGTATCGCCGGCAACAAGTCGATCGCGACCGGCATGCCCGTGGACGTCCTCTCACTGGTCGATCTCCCCGGCTACAAGCGCTGAACCGAAAAAGGACACCCCGCGCGGGTGTCCTTTTTGTCTTATCCCCCGGCGCAAGGGGGAAAGGCGGCGCAGGAGGGTGAGGACCCCTGCCGTTTTTTTCTTATTTTTTTTCGTTTTTTTGCCCCAAAATGGTTGACGAAAAAGGAAGAAGGTGATATACTCTAATTAAGCATTTACATATGCTGCAATATTATTTTTTGCGTCGATGGGCGCAGGAGGTTATTATGGCAAAGAAAAGATTTGCTCAGGTGGGTATCGGCGGCCGTGCCAGAATGTATTATCAGGCCATCGCCAAGACCTACAACGAAACCAGCGAGCTTGTCGCGTTCTGCGACATCAACCGTACCCGTATGGAGTACGCCAACGAGATCCTTGAGGGCGAGGAGCTGAACTACCACGCCGTTCCCATGTACGGTGCCGATGAGTTCGAGAAGATGATCCTTGAGACGAAGCCCGACACCGTCATCGTCACCTCTATCGACCGTACGCACCACAGATACATCATCAAGGCCATGGAGATGGGCTGCGACGTCATTTCCGAGAAGCCCATGACGATGGATGCCAATAAGTGCCAGGAGATCCTCGATGCGATCGACCGCACGGGTAAGAGCCTGCGCGTGACCTTCAACTACCGCTACGCTCCCCACAATACGAAGCTCCGTGAGCTCATTATGAACGACACCATCGGTAAGGTGACCCAGATCCACTTTGAGTGGCTCCTCAACACCTCCCACGGCGCCGACTACTTCCGCCGTTGGCACCGCGACAAGAGAAACAGCGGCGGCCTCCTTGTCCACAAGGCCACCCACCACTTTGACCTTGTCAACTTCTGGCTGGGCTCCTACCCCACCCGTGTCTTTGCTCTCGGTGACCTCAAGTTCTACGGTCGTGAGAATGCCGAGGAGCGCGGCGTGACCAAGTTCTACTCCCGTGTTTACGGCCAGGAGAATGCTCTTGGCGATCCGTTCGCTCTTAAGATGGAGGGCAACAACTACCTCACCCGTCTCTACCTCAACGCCGAGAAGGATGACGGTTACCTCCGTGACCAGAGCGTGTTTGGCGACAACATCAGCATTGAGGATACCATGAACGTCCTTGTCCAGTACAAGTCGGGCGCGCAGATGTCCTACTCGCTGAACGCCTACTCTCCTTGGGAGGGCTTCCGCGTTTGCATGACCGGTACCAAGGGCCGCATCGAGATGGAGGTCATTGAGGCCGTTTACATCAATGCGGGCGGCGCTTCCAACAAGGAGGGCGTTGTCAGAGGCAAGAAGATCACGGTCTACCCGATGTTCGGCGAGGCCTATGAGGTTCCGATCCAGGAGGGTGTTGGCGGCCATGGCGGCGGCGACACCGTGCTTCTCAACGACATCTTCGGTGTTCCCGAGGAGGATCCCTTCAAGAGAGCCGCTTCCCACGTGGACGGCGCGATGAGCATTCTTACCGGTATTGCCGGTAACGAGTCGATCGCCACGGGTATGCCCGTTGACGTTCTGACGCTTGTCGATCTCCCCGGCTACAAGCGCTGAGTGAACTAACAAAGGACGGACAGCTTTTGCTGTCCGTCCTTTTTCTTTACTTTAAAAGCTGATCGGTCAAGCGCAGTATCTCGGGGGCGATCCTTTTACGACGGACCTTTACGGTGGCATGATAGACGGGATAGGCAAGCACCGCAAGGAGCACGCCCACAAGACCAACGCCTATCCCGACCGCCAGCGAAGCACCGGCGCTCAGCCCAAGCCCCGCCCCCAGCTCACTCATCACAAGACTCATACCGAAGCCGAGAAGGAGCGCACCGATGACACCAAAGGCCAGCGAGATCGCCTGTGCCATGGCGGTAACACCGGCATCCAGGCGACGGAGGCGGGCCATG
>JAFQWT010000147.1 GCA_017407375.1 Clostridia bacterium | reverse complement strand
CCTCCACGGCGATCGCCTGAAAGCGGCGCTCCAGGGCCGCATCCCGCTCAATGTGGCGGCGGTACTCCTCCTCGGTGGTGGCACCGATGACGCGGATCTCGCCGCGGGCCATGGCGGGCTTTAAGATGTTGGCGGCATCGATCGCCCCCTCGGCCGCGCCCGCGCCCACGATCGTGTGGATCTCATCAATGAAAAGGATCACGCTGTCATCGCCGCGCAGCTGCTGCAGGAGCTGCTTCATGCGCTCCTCAAACTCACCGCGGTATTTGGCGCCCGCCACCAGGGAGGCGACGTCCAGCGAGAAGATGCGCTTTCCGAGAAGATCGTCGGGGACACTGCCCGCGGCGATCCTTTGTGCCAGCCCCTCGGCCACGGCGGTCTTGCCGACCCCCGCCTCTCCGACAAGGCAGGGGTTGTTCTTTGTGCGGCGCGCCAGCACGCGGACAAGACGTGCGATCTCCGCCTCGCGTCCGATGACGGGGTCAAGGCGCCCCTCCTCTGCCTTTTTGGTGAGGTCGCTCCCAAACCCCTCGAGAAAGGCCAAGGCGCCGCTCTTTAAGGATTTGCGTTTATTGCCCTTGTTCTCCTCGCTAATATCGCAAATGGGGGAGAGGTCTGCCAACAGCTCCTTGCGCTCAACGCCGAGGGAGGTGATGACCTTGAGGGCCACGGCCCCCTCCACCGATAGGAGGGCGAGGAGCAGATGCTCGGTCCCCACGGCGCCCTGCCGCGCCTTTTTGGCCGAGAGCTCGATCACGCTGCGTGCCCTTGGGGTGAGGTCGGCGGCGCCCACGCGGCTGGGGTGGCCGATCCCCGTAAGGCCCGAGATCTTCTCGCGGAGCTTGTCGGGGTCAAGACCTGCCCCCTCAAGAATACGGGCGGCAACGCCGTCATGCTCGGCGGACAGTCCGTAAAGCAGATGCTCGGTGCCGATGTAGGTGTGTCCAAGCTCCGAGGCCACGCGCTCCGCCGCGCGCAGGGCATTTTCCGCTTTGGACGTAAAGCGTTGTGTCAAAGGCCGTGCCTCCTTCTAATTTATTTTTGCTATTCTTGACCGAGGCAGGCCCTTTTATTCAGTGATCCCGGGGAGAGGCGGGTAATCGTAATCGCGCAGCATTTTGGCGTAAAAGGTGCCGTCCACCGCGCCGTCCTCGGGGAGGCGGTAGATCCGCTGGATCCCCCTGGCGACCACCGAGGAGGCGTAGGAATACACCCCACCGGTATCGCTCCGCTCGGGAAGGCCGTAGCGCTCGGCAAGGAAGTTCAAAAGGCGCTGAAGGTTAAGGACACCCTCCCCCGCCGCACCTACGGTAACGGGGAGCGGGGTGTCGGGCGGAATCGCCACGGGGGAGAGCCGGAGCGCGCGGGCGGCGCGGTAATCGCTGTACAGTAGGTCAAAGGTCGTGCGGTCCACCTCACCCGTGGCGGGAAGGCCGCGCTTTTCCTGATAATTCCGTACGGCCGCGCGGGTGGCGGCATCGTACTCTCCGTTAATGATCACGGGAAAGGAGGAGTCGGTGTCGTAAAACAGCTCAAGAAGGTAGCGCTGGATCTCGCGCACCGCCTCCCCTTTATCGTTTTGCTCGTACATAGTGCCTCCTTATGCAATGGTATAGCCGGGGTATTGCCCCTCACGCACCTGATTTCCGACGTAAAGGTCGCTATACACGTTCATCAGGTCGTTCCACGTGGCGGCGCCGACGATGCCCGTGGTGAACGAGGGGACAAAGATGCGCTGGAATTCCCGCACTGCCACCTCGGTCGCGGGGCCGAAGATGCCGTCCGCTGTGACCGTGGGCACTGCGGAGACGTAGCGTGACACGTAGGCGAGGTATTCCTGCAGAGCGCGGACGTCGTCCCCCGTGTCACCGACGGTCAGGTTTCGTCCGGGGAAGGGGAGCGTGCGCCCCTCGGTATAGACGATGGGCGTTGCGGCGATCATGCCGAGGTAGGTGTTATAAAGAAGGTTCCACGTGATCTCGCCCACCACGCCGTCCGCGGGGAGACCGTACGTCCTTTGGAAGGCAAGGACTGCCTCCCGCGTGGCAGGGCCGAACACGCCGTCCAGCGCTACGGACGGTACCGAGCTGACGTACTGGGCGATATAGGAGAGATAGTATTGCAAAACGCGCACGGCGGGGCCGCTCATTCCGCTCATCAGTGCCTCGGGATATTCGGACGGCAGCTCGGAAAGCGTCAGCCCCTCGGAGTTCAGCTCGGACAGCCGCTTGACGCCGTTATAGATAAAGGCAATTCTGTACCAGGTGTTTTTGCCGACGATACCGTCCTCATTTAGTCCGAAAATGCGCTGAAAGGCCCGCACGGCGGCCGCGGTATCCTCGCTGTAAATACCGTTGATATTGGGGATCTTGGGAATGGCGGGGTAGTTGGCGGAGATGCGGTTAAGGCGCGTTTGCACCAGGGCAACGTCGTTATTGGCGGCGCCGATCCGCAAAGGGACGATGGGCGCGCTCTCCCCAACGTCATCAACGGGCACGTCACTTACGATGTCGATGTCACGTCCGTAGTAGTATTGCAGGATCTCGTAGGGGACAAGGCCGTCCCCCGCGAGCGAGACCGTCCCCCATTGCGAGAGCCCGTCGCATTGCACGCGTATGCCGTCACAGTACGAGGTGAAGAGCGGCTCGACAAAGCCCTGACGCCTGACGTAGCTGTCAAAGATGTCGTCAACGATATTACCGACGTTTTCAAAGATGTCACGCCCGTTGACAAAGGCCTGGTCATAGGCGGTGGAGCTTGTAATGTCAAAGGGATAACCGCGGCTGCGGTAGAACTCGGTATAGATGCGGTTGAGGGCAAAGGAGATCTGCGCGTAGATATTGGCCCGTATGGCGCTTTCCGGCCAGGTGGGGTACACCTCACTGGACGCCACGTTTTTGATGTAGTCGGGGAAGGAGAGTGTGACGTTGGCGGCGGCGGTGTCGGGCGGGCCGAGATGGACGGTGATGGTCTCGGGGATCGTGGGAAGCTCAGGCACGGCGCATCCCTCCCTCCAGCGGCTCGTACTCGGTGAAGTCGGTCTCCTCGGTGGGGGGATACTCCTCGGGAAGGTAGGGAGGAAGCGGGATCAGCTCCCCCAGCTGGAGCGAGGTGACCCCGGGGAAGAGAGGTACGTCCCGAAAGATGAGGGGATAATAGCCCGCCTTGAAGATCTCGATCACGTAGGTCGCAAAGCCGGGGGCGTTGCCCGGTGTCTGAGAGAGCGATGCCTCGGGCGTGGGGAGCGGGATCCGCTCGGCAAGGCCCGACCGATCGGTCGTCAGGAGATAGTGCACGGCGGCATTCTCCGCGGTGGCACCGCCAATACGGACGTCGGCCCCCTCCACGGGGAAGGCGCCTCCCGCCGTTACCACGCGGACGGCCAGCGTGCCAAGCTCGGAGAGGCGGCGCGAGATGGGTGGAGTTGTGTTCATAGGGACCCCCTTCATAGAGATGTGCTAACAGTATATGCGCCGTTTGTCATACTTGTGAAAAGTTATTGGCAGAAAAGGCGGTTTTTCGTCCTTTCCGCCCTTGACAACCTATGGCTTTTTCATTATAATGGATATGTAATACGATAATTTCAGGGACGGTGCAAGCTATGAAAGAAAACTCTTACGGTGACCTCAGTATTATCGGAATGCGCGGTTGCGAGGATTTCGTTGCGCAGGTGGACTGCTACCTCCAGGAATGGCGCCGCCATGACGGAGAGGGAACCTTCATTGCCGAGGCCTCCTGCCCCCGCTTTGGCAGCGGTGAGGGCAAGGGTATGATCCGCGACTCCATGCGGAGCCGTGACGTCTACATCATTTCCGACGTTTTCAACCACGGCGTTACGTACCAGATGTACGGGCAGACGGTCCCGATGAGTCCTGACGATCACTTCCAGGATCTGAAGCGCATCATCGGTGCCATCGGCGGTAAGGCCAAGCGCATCACCGTCCTTATGCCGATGCTGTATGAGGGCCGCCAGCATAAGCGTGCCAGCCGTGAGTCGCTGGACTGCGCCATGGCGCTCCAGGAGCTTCATAACATCGGTGTTTCCAACGTCATTACCTTTGACGTGCACGACCCGCGCGTGCAAAACGCCATTCCCCTTTGCAGCTTTGACAACTTCCGTTCCACCTATCAGATGCTCAAGGCCCTGGTCCACGAGTATCCCGACGTGGAGTTCCATAAGGATAAGATCATGGTCGTTTCCCCCGATGAGGGCGCCATGTCGCGTTGCATGTACTACTCCTCCATGCTCGGCATTGAGCTTGGCATGTTCTACAAGCGCCGCAATTACTCGGTGATCGTCAACGGCAAGAACCCTATTGAGGCCCACGAGTACCTCGGCCGCGACCCGAAGGGCATGGACGTTATCGTTGTGGACGACATGATCTCCTCGGGAGAGTCGATGATCGACGTGGCCCGCCAGCTGAAGGCGCGCGGCGCCAAGCGCATCTTCATCTTTACTGCCTTCGGCCTTTTCTGCAACGGCCTTAACGTGATGGATGAGGCGTATGCCGAGGGGCTCTTTACCCGCATCATGACCACGAACCTCGTGTACAGGACCCCCGAGCTCCTCTCGCGTGAGTGGTATGGCGAGGTGAATATGTGTAAGTACGTTGCCTACATCATCGATACCCTCAACCACGACCAGAGCGTTTCGGGCCTGCTTGACCAGTCCAAGCGCATCCGCAAGCTCCTTGCCGACCACGGTAAGGACATCCAGGCATAAGAAAAAAGACCGCCGAGAGGCGGTCTTTTTTTTCGGTTATTGGAAGGTCTCGAATTTGTAGCCAACGCCCCACACGGTCTTGAGGGTCCACTTGTCGGAAACGCCCTCCAGCTTTTCACGCAGGCGCTTGACGTGGACGTCCACGGTGCGGCTGTCCCCGTAATACTCAAAGCCCCAGACCTTGTCAAGGAGCTGATCGCGCGTGTAAACGATATTGCAGTGCGAGGCCAGAAAGTAGAGAAGCTCCAGCTCCTTCGGTGGGATGTCGATCGGCTTACCGCGGAGCTTCAGCTCATACCGCTGACGGCTGATCTCAATGTTCTCAAATTTCACGACCTCGTCGCTTGCACCGCTTTGTGCGGTGTAACGGCGGAGCACCGCCTTGATGCGTGCCGAAAGCTCGTTGAGGTCAAACGGCTTGACCACAAAGTCATCAGCGCCAAGCTCAAGGCCCAGCACGCGGTCAAAGACCTCACCCTTGGCTGTGACCATAATGATGGGCTTTTGGGAGATCTCACGGATCTCGCGGCAGACCTGGCGGCCGTCCTTTTGCGGCATCATAATGTCGAGAAGCACGATGTCAGGATCGTAGGAATGGAAGGCAGACAGCGCCTCAACGCCGTCATGCGCTACCTTTACCTTGTAGCCCTCATTCTCGAAATAAAGGCGCATCATGTCACAGATGTTGGGGTCGTCATCGGCGATCAACAGCTTGATGTCGGTCATTTTCGTTGTCCTTTCATGCAGGTTGCTCTATCCTATCTACCATTATAATCGGTATATGAGAAATGCGTGTGAATGCAATGTGAAGTTTTTTCCTTTTTTCAGTATACCACGAAGCTTTGGCGATGTCAAGCCAAGGCGCGCGAGGATTTTTTCGAAAATGCTGGACTTTCGCCGCGGAGTATGGTATACTGTTACGGTATAAGCTTGATTTCAGTAGAAGAAAAGAGGATAACGATGAAGCTTGGTATCGTCGGCTTGCCGAACGTTGGCAAAAGCACGCTGTTCAACGCCCTGACCAATGCGGGGGCTGCCTCCGCCAACTACCCCTTCTGCACCATTGACCCCAACGTGGGGGTGGTGGCGGTGCCCGATAGCCGCCTTGACCGCCTGGCCGAGGTCTACAACCCCGAAAAATACACGCCCGCCGTCATTGAATTTGTGGATATTGCGGGTCTTGTGCGCGGCGCCTCCAAGGGGGAGGGGCTTGGCAACAAGTTCCTGGCCAATATCCGTGAGGTGGACGCCATCGTTCACGTGGTCCGTTGCTTTGAGGACAGCGATATCGTTCACGTGGATGGCGGTGTGGACCCCGCCCGTGACGTGGATACGATCAATCTTGAGCTGATTTTCTCCGACCTTGAGATCCTGGAGCGCCGCTTAGAGAAGGCGACAAAGCTGGCAAGGAGCGACAAGGAGGTCGCGCGGGAGGTTGGCGTCCTTGAGCGCATTAAGGCCGTCCTTGAGGAAGGGCAGTGCGCCCGTACCCTGGAGCTGGACGAGGAGGAGGAGGCCCTCATCGCCGAGACCCGCCTTCTGACGCGCAAGCCCGTGATCTACGTTGCCAACATCGCGGAGACCGAGGTGGACGGCGGGTATACCGAAAACCCCGCGTACTGTGCGCTGGCCGCCCACGCCGAGGCCGAGCACTCGGGCATCATTGCCGTGTGCGCCCAGATCGAGGCCGAGCTTTCGGATATGTCCGATGAGGATAAGGCGGAATTCCTTTCCGATCTTGGGATCGAGGAGAGTGGCCTTAACAAGCTGATCCGTGCGGGCTATAAGCTCCTTGGACTGATCAGCTACCTGACGGCAGGCCCCAAGGAGGTCCGCGCCTGGACGATCACCGAGGGCACCAAGGCCCCGCAGGCGGCAGGAAAGATCCACAGCGATTTTGAGCGCGGCTTCATCCGTGCCGAGGTCGTTGCCTACGACGATTTTGTCAAGGAGGGCAGCATCAACGCCGCGCGTGAGCATGGCCTTTACCGCAGTGAGGGAAAGGATTACGTCATTCGTGACGGGGACATCGTCCTGTTCCGCTTTAACGTTTGAGAAAAAGCAGAGAGCCAAATGCGTGTTATCCTTAACGGAGAACACGCAAT
>JAFQWT010000146.1 GCA_017407375.1 Clostridia bacterium | reverse complement strand
GCGCGGGTATTCGGAAGATCGGCCGGGGTCGTATCGATCCCGTCAAGGTCGGTCCCCAGGGCTACGGTATCCTCCCCGCCAAGGGAGAGATAGCGGTCGAGGTGACGGAGGACGTCGGCTGAGGTGGCAACGCCCGCCGTGGAGAGGTGCGGGGGATAGAGCGAGATGCCGCAAACGCCGCCGCTATCGCGGATGGCACAGAACTCACGGTCGGTGAGGTTGCGGGTGTGGGGGCATACGGTGTAGGAATTGGAATGCGAGGCAAGGAAGGGAAGACCGCGCTCAGCGGCGGCGGCAGCCACCTCCCGGAAAACGGCGTGGGAGGCATGGGATACGTCGGGAAGGATCCCGAGGGCCCAGCAGTCGTCAAGGATCGCCCGTCCAAAGGGGGTAAGTCCTGCGGAGGTATCGTGCGCGCCGCCGATACAGGAGATTCCGCCCCAGGTGAGGGTCAGGATCCGCACGCCTGCCTCATAAAGGAGAAGAAGGCGCTCACGGCGCCCTGCCAGAAGGCGGGCGTCCTCCACGGCGAGTATGGCCGAGAAATCCTTGGAAAGATACGGCGCGAGCTCGCTCATTAAGCGGTCACGCATCCGAAAAAAGTCGGAAAAGGCGGTCTCATCGTCTAAGCGGTCGTTGGAAAAGATCGCATAAACGCGGGTGAGGGGGGAAAAGGATTCCCCGCCGTTGGCGCCGGCACCGAGGGTGGGGGCGCCAAAGGACATACCGCCGTAATACAGCCGTGTGGCCGTATCGACGTGGAGGTCAAAAAGCTGCATAGCGCTCCTATGGATAAAAGGCGTTTTTGATGTGAACGATCCTTCTGACCGTGGAGCGGCCATTCTTTTTCGGGGGATCGAGGTAGACCTCGATCACATCCATACGGATATTCCCTTGCCAGCCGAGCCGTTTGGCGTAGGCGCGACCCGCAACGGAAAGGTTGTGCTGCTTTTGGGCATCCACCGCTAAGGAGGGAGAGCCGTAGGGTGAGGGGGAATCCTCCGCGCGGGTGCGCGCCTTGACCTCACAGATCACAAGCGTGTCGCCGCGCTTGGCGATGATATCGATCTCCTTACGGTAAAAGAACCAATTGCGATCCAGAATGCGGTAGAAGCGGCAGCGGAGGTAGCGGGCAGCGGCCCTCTCTCCGAGGTCGCCGCGCTCACGCCTTACGGTCGGCGCCTTCATTTGTAAAGAAACTTCAAAAAGGAGCGGCGGTGGATCGGTGAGGGGCCGTAGCGCCGTACGGCCTCCATATGCGCGGCGGTGGGGTAGCCCTTGTGGCCGGCAATGCCGTATT
This sequence comes from Clostridia bacterium, assembly GCA_017407375.1. Taxonomy (GTDB): domain Bacteria; phylum Bacillota; class Clostridia; order Oscillospirales; family CAG-272; genus UBA1740. The sequence continues at coordinate 431 of JAFQWT010000146.1, read as the reverse complement.
CGGGATAGAGCTTATCGTGCTCAAGGCAGAGGCGGTCACGTGTGACCTTGGCAAGGATCGAGGCCGCCGAGATCGAGGAGGAAAGCGCATCCCCCTTGACGATGCCCACGGCGGGAACGGGGATGTTTCTCACCGTGTTCCCGTCGATAAGAGCGAAGTCCGCGGCCGGGGAAAGCCCCAAAATGGCGCGGCGCATGGCCAGCATCGTCGCTCCAAGGATATTGTGCTCATCGATCTCCTCGGGCGAGGCCGAGGCAATGGCGTAGGCGAGTGCCTCTTGGCGAATGACGTCAAAGAGCGCCTCCCGTTTTTTCTCGGTCAGCTTTTTGGAATCGTTGAGTCCCGGAATTTCGGTATCGGGGCGGAGGATGACCGCCGCGGCGACCACGGGCCCGCAAAGCGGACCGCGCCCCGCCTCGTCCACACCGCAG
>JAFQWT010000145.1 GCA_017407375.1 Clostridia bacterium | reverse complement strand
TGATATACTCCTTGGCGGCGGCATCAAGGCCCTCGTCGATCGAGTCCTCACCGTTCGGGAAATACTCCTCGCCAAAGTACTGAACGATATATTCCTCCAGCGTTGCGATCGAATCGTTGCCGTAATTATCCACGTAGTCGTCGAAGCTGGCCGTCACCTGGTTGCGGAGCATGAGGGTAACGTCCTCCACAAGGTACTCGGGCCACGCCTTGACCTCGACCTTATCGAGGATGGCCTTCCAGTAGGCATCCACCACGGCCTCGGTCACCGAGCGCTCACGGTTCTCCTCCAGGTACGCCTTGACGTAGTGGGGGAAGGCGGCGACAACAGCGGCCTTCTGCTGGGCGGTGCTATCGACGGGCGTGCCCTCGGGAATGTAGTCAAGGACGTCGGCATAGGTGAGGCCGAGCTTGCCATTGACAAAGTCGTAATCCACGGTCGGGAGCGTCGGGCGCGAGAGGGCCGAGACGTACACGTACCACTTGGCGGTCTTGCCCGCAAGCTCGGGATTCGGCTCATACTCCGCGGGGAAGGCCACGTCAAAGACGAAGGGGACGTCCTCCTTCACGATGCCCGTGATCTTGACGCTCGTAAGCGTCACGGCCTCGGGGACGAGGTCACCCGTGATGTCAAAGCTTTCGGTGTAGGGACCGCTGAGCGTCGTACCGATGGTGTTCTTCTCGTCCTCATCGGTGGGGTCGCCAAGCAGCGCATCGCGCAGGGCGGCGCTGTAGCGCTGGGTCTCGACGTAATTACCGCCGGCATCCTTCTCCAGCGAGATGCGGTCAATGAAGGTGCCCTTCTTTTCCTTATTGTTCTCGTCAGTGTACTTATAGCTGTACGAAACGAAAACGATGGGCAGGCCGTCCTTACCGACGACCTTATCCTTACCCGTGAAGGTGGTCAGCTTGGAGTTGGTGAACTCACGGCCCTCAAGGGCTTCCTCAAAGCCGTCAATGAAGTTGCCCGAGCCAATGACGAGCGAGCCGGCGCTCGAGCCGAGGTTGGAGCCACCGACAAAGTCGACCCACTTCCCGTCCACCTCGACCTGGCCGCGGTAGAAGACGCTGACGGTATCGTTCTTCGCAATGACACCGTCCGAGAGGTTCGAGGCCTCGGAATAGTAGAGGCGCATCTCGTTGATATAATCGTCAACGTCCTTCTGCGCGATGGCGGGGATCTTGTCGATGGTTACGGGAAGGCCGAAGTAATCGTCACGGCTGACCGAGATGTACTTCGAGAGGTTGGTGCGCTCGTAGTCGAATTCGATAATACCGTCGACCTTCGTATCCTTGCGCGGAATAAGAAGGATCGGCAACAGAATGGCCAGCGTGAGAACGATCACACCGCCCGTGACGGCCGAGGTCACGACAATGGGCTTTACGTGCTTTCTCACAAAGGCGGAAAGCTTTTTGAAAAATGAAGACATGGCGGTTCTCCTTGTTTAATTTATGGTGGGCTCGGGACGGTAACTGTCGGCGGCGGCGGTGGCCAGCGCATCACAGCGCTCGTTTTCCTCATGCCCGTCATGCCCGCGCACCCAATGAAAGGTCACGCGGTGCACGTCGAGAAGCGTGAGAAGCTGCTCCCAAAGGTCGGGATTTTTGGCCTTGCCTCCCTTCCAAGCCGTCCTCTGCCAGGAGCGCGCCCACCCCTCGTTGATCGCGTCAACGAGGTAGCGGGAGTCGGAATACAGCGTAACCTCGCACGGCTCACGGAGGGCACGGAGGCCCTCAATGGCGGCGCGCAGCTCCATGCGGTTGTTGGTGGTGGACGGCTCCCCGCCCGAAAGCTCTCGGCGGGCGGCGCCGTAGGTGAGGATCACACCGTAGCCGCCGGGGCCGGGGTTGCCGCGGCAGGCACCGTCGGTATAGATCGTTACCTTTTTCATTCCGCCGTATCGGCCTCGCCCGAAAGCGTCCAGGTCACGTGGCTCTCGGCGTAGGCGACGGGATCGGGAAGCAGCGCCTCAAGGACCTTTGCCATGGTGGCGTACTCACGGAGGTACGCATCGGTCAGGCCGTCCACCGCGGCGGAGGCATAGGACTCGGCATACGCGGCGGAGTAGGCCTCAAGATCGGTGGCGGAGTACGAGCCGCTGAGAAGCTGCTTGTACATGTTGTAATACTGCGTGTAGGTGGCGGCGTAAAGCGTTTCCTTGGCGTCCTTCATATCCTTACGGTCAACCGAGACCTCAAGGACGTCCGCCAGCGAGAAGAGCACGAGCTTGCGGGCGATCTGCTCCTTGGCGTCCTTCTCGATAAGGGCGCGGATCTCGGCCTCACGCTTTTCCTCATCCCACTCGGCGATCTCGGTCGAGGTCTTGCCGAACGCGCTCTTCAGGATATACTCGTCAAGGGTCTTGTAGGTCTTGAGGTTCGTGGAGTTGGTGTTGTACTCGTACTCGTAATTGTTGAGGGCGGTCTTGTAGTAGCGCGTGATCTCGCTCTCGGGGTAGCCCAGCATCTTATCGGTGGTGGCGTACTCCTTGGCGATCTTCTTCCAAAGGGCGTTGCGGATGACGGTCTTGAGGTCGTCAAGGTCGTTCTTCTTGGTATCCTCAAGGTACTCGTCGATCAGGACACCCTTGGTGTACTCAAGGTAATACTCGGCGTATTTCTCGTCCTTCGTCTGCTTGTCGGCGGGCGTCAGCTCCTCGGTCAGGGCATCGCCAAGGAGGGCCTTGACGGTCGTCTCGTTCAGCGAGGCAACGCTCTCGACCATGACGTTGAAGGTGATATAGCTGTCCTTGGTCAGCTCCTGGCTCTTATCATCGGCGCCCTTGTAGGTCAGCTTCTCGGGGAGCTTGGTGGTCATCGTCTTCTTCTCTGCCTTGATGGCCGAGGTGATCTTGACCTCAAAGGAGACCTCCTGCGCGGCGGCGCCGTCCTTCACAACGATGCCGTCAAGGTCAAAGGTCAGAGTGGTGCCGACCTTGCAGTTGGCGGTGTCGGCCAGCTTCTGACGCAGGGCCGCCACAAACTTGTCGTTGACCGTGGTGTCGGAGACCCCAAGGTCAAGCTTTGCCTCGTAATCGGTGACGTTATCCGCGTTCTCCTCCGCGGTGGCGGCCTCCGCCTTGTAGTAGTAGGTGTAGGTCTTCGACTTGATGTAGTCGGCGGTGGTGCCGTCATTCTCGTAGGTCGCCTTGACGTTCAGGACGAGGTTCTCACCAAAGGTAAAGACGTCCCCGGCGTCGCTTTTGCGCGAGAAATTTGTCGTAAAGCTACCGTAATCGATGAGCAGGGTCTCAAGCGCCGAGGCCAGAGTGCCCGAGCCAAGGCGCACGACGGTGGAGGCCTTCGGGTCGGTGATGGCGGTGTTGGACATGACAAGGGTGGGGTTGGCACCCGTGGCATCGTCCACCTTAAAGACCTCGTAGTAGAGCCAGACAACGTCATTGAAGATGGCGTCGGTCTTCTTCCCGTACAGGGGGCGCGAGGCGCCCTTCGCCGTTTCGAGGGCGATGAGCTTTTCCTGCGCACGGGTGAGGATCTTATCCTCCGTGACGGTGGTGTCGACGCGGACGTCGAGCGCGGCGAGGGTGTCCTTATCAAGGACAGAGGCGTCAAAGAAGGCGGAGAGGTCCTTCTTATCGTAGCGATAGCTGTGGTCAATGTTCGACCACACGATCGCAAAGACGATGGCGGCAAGAAGAAGCAGCGCCACGGCGGGGATCAGCCATTTTTTGGCCTTCGAGGGGGTTTTGCCTTTGGTTTGAATGCTCATGTTGTTTTCCTCATTTATATATTTTTCAAATTAATACTGCTTTTCGGGATCGGGCACGCCTCCACTAACGAGAAGGGCAATGTCACGGTAGATCTTCTCCACCTCGGAGGTGTAGATATAGAAGTAAGCACCCTCGGCGCCGCCCCCCGTACTGAGCGAGACAAGCACGCGGCGCTCGCTGTACGGATAGAAGCGGTAGACGTAGGTCTCGCCGTCCGTCATCTCCAGGGTCATCGTCAGGGTCCTTGGCCCTGCCAGGACCTCGGGTATGGGGACGCTCCCGCGGTACTCATCCGCATAGTCGGTGGAGACGAGGTGCATATAGAAGCTCTTGAAGGCATCCACGTTGACAAACGCGTTCTCCTCCCCGTAAATGACGGCGGAGACCGAAAGCTTATCGCCCGTTACCGAGGTGTGGCGGATGTCAAAGGTGTAGGTCTTGTCCACGTCCCCGTAATCAAAGTCAAAGGTCAGCTTCCCTGCCTTGTTGATGTTGACGCTGTAAAGCGAGGAGTTGAGCCACCAGGCGTTGGAATGCTCAAGGAAGGCGAGGGTCTCGCCGTCCACCACCGCCACGATGTCGGTCAGCTCACTGCCGACGTAATAGGTACCGTCGGCCTGCTTTTCACTGATATAGATCCTGACAAGCTCGTACTCGTCCACAAGGATATCGTTCTCGTTCACGCTGTCATAGCGCGCGTCCTTCGGTGTCAGGTAGGAGATGACGTGGGCGTCCAGCCCGTACCGTTCGATCTCCTCAAGGTCCAGCCCCACCGCCACCGTCCGTGTGCCGACAAGCGCACCGAGCGCTTCCAGCACCGACATGTAGTGCGAGGAGTTCGGGTGGTAGGCCAGGCGCTCCTCGGGAGCGGTAAAGTGGTAGGCCACGCCTGCGTAGAAGTCGCTCCGCTCCGAGGCGTTGACAAAGTCCACCGCCATGGAGAGCGGGATCACTGAGGTAAGCTCGGTGATGCGGTACTCCACGCTCTTGCCGTCCTCCGTGAGGGTGAAGGTGATGCCGCTGTCCCCCACGCGCTTACCGAGGAGGGCGGTAACGATCGCCTCCTTGGCGGTACGCAGGTTGACAGGGCCCGAGGCCTCCTCCTCCGAGAGGGTACCGTCCACGTAGGTCCTGTAATTATAGGAGACCATGGAATTCCTCGTCACGGTGTCGGCACGCCCCTTAAAGAGCGAGAAGTCCTTGGTGTAGTAGTAGCCGTACTCCACAAAGAAGGAGGTAAGTGCGGGTGAGACAAAGCTTGAAAGCTCCACAAAGGCGGTGTCCTTTACCAGGGAGGAGCTGCTGACGTACACGGCGTCCCGCCCCTCAAGGCGGACGTAATAATCCTTTCCGTTGACCGTGACGTCACCGATATACACGCGGAGCGGCTCCCCCTCCGTGAGGGTCAGCTCAAACCACGCGGGATCCTGCGAGGGGTCAAGGCCGTAATCGGCGTAACGGATGGTCTGCCCTGCGGCAGTGGCCTCCTCCGTGACGTTGGTCATATAGTAGAAGGTGCCCGTGGCCACGATGAGCGAGGCAAAGCTTTCCTCATTGTAGGCGATGAAGGGGTAACCGACGTAGCCGTCATCCTTCTTTTTGTAGATCACAAAGGGAGAGGTGTTGGTCGGCGCCTTGCCCTCCTCGGTGGAGGTGCGTGCCAGCATATACTCGCCGTGCTCGTTATGCACCTTGATGGCCATGATGTCCGAGCGGCTCTTGGCGGGAAAGAGAAGGGTGTACTTGTTGTACTGGAGTCCCTCGCCCTCCCCGGTGGTGACGGGGGGCGCGGGGTCGTCGGGACGGTTGACGATCGGGCGGACGATGGCAAGGTACGCCACCAAAAGAAGGACCGCGGCGCCAAGGAGGAGGAGAAGGAGGAATTGATGTTTCTTCATAGCACCCTCCTTAGCGATGGCGGCGGCGGACGAGCCGCACGGCGCCCACGGCCAGCACAGCCACCGCGGGGGAAAGGATGAGGACGGTCCACCATACGGCCGCCGTGGGCGTGAGCCCAAGGTAGGTAAAGACGAGCTTGCCGTTCTCATAGACGTCCTTGTCGGTCGAGGAGATGTCCGAGGGGATCAGGCGCTTGCCGCCGTACATCTCGGAGTTCATATTGAGACCGCCGAGCGCATCGCTGGCGTACTCATCGGTACGCGAGATCGAGCGGACGGTGGAAAAGAGGACGTCGTAATTGGCGTAGGTCGGGTTATCGAGCGTTTCGTTCCTTGTCAGCTCGGTGGTGGCGGCACAGAACACGTAGGAATAGTAGTCGCAGGCGTCCACCGTGGAGACGCGCACCGTGATCTGGGCGAGCGAGTAGCTCCCCGCATCGTCCACGATCGCCCCCTCGGTATTGTAGGCCTTGGCCTCCCCCGCCGAGAGAAGCACGGGCGAGGTGAGGGCGGAGGTGGCCGTGGAGAAGGTCTTGGTGTTGTTCACCCACAGCGGCCGCAAAAAGCCCGAGCGCACCACCACGGTGCGGGGGGCGGTGGTAAGGTCGGCAATGTCGGGGAAGAGCGAGTTGCCCAGCGCCTCCTTGGAGCTTTCGGGGTACACGGCAAAGAGCGCCTCACGCGCCGCCTCCAGGGCGGCGTCATCCCCCGCGCCCGTGCGGTCGGCCTTGACGGTCACACCGTTTTGGTATGCCATGCCCCACTCCTCAAGGTACTCCTCAAGGGCCGGCAGCGAGGCCGTCGGGTCCTTGAAGACCATGAGAGAGCCGTGGCCGTCAAGGTAGCGATCCAGCTTTTCGATCGGGGGGGTGGCATTCACGAGGTAGCGGTCCCCTGCGGGCGCGGCGTAATCCACGGTCGGGCCGTTCATCACAAGGAGAACGCAGTCGTCGGGGATCTCCGCGGTATCGAGCGAGAGGGTCCTGACCTCAAGGCCGTTGTCGACCATCAGCTGGTAGAAGGCGCGGTGCTTCTCGTTCTCGGCGTTGTCGGGGTCGGTGGGGTCGTAAACCGCCTCACCGTGGCCGACCGTGAAATAGACGATCGGGCGGTGGACGGCGGTGATCGAGAGCATCACGCTGGCCATCTTGTATTCCCCGTTGTAGGCGAAATACTCCTCGGTCGAGGAGTCGGTACTGAAGAAGGCCTTGGCCGTGAGGATGCGGTAGCGCTTGTCACAGCTGACGATCACGTCATCCCACGAGATCTTGGTGGTGGAGGTGGTGCGGTACTTTTGCACCGCGGTCGGGTTCCGCTCCACGTCGCAGGTGACGACCGTGACGTTGTCCATGTGCTTTTCGATCTCGCGCGCCATGATGTAGGTATAGCGCGTGTCGTAATTATTGAGGAGGATGTCGGGGTCGGCGCAGAAGGTGATGACGATCTCATCGGTGATGTCCGAGACCTCGTCAAGGAAGGCGTCGGTCAGGGTGTACAGCCCCTCCTCGGTCATATCGATGTAGGAGTTCCACCTCTGCTTAAGGGCGGAGGCCCCGATGCCAAGGAGGAACGCCGCCACGAGAACAAGAGCCGACAGGGCGGTCATGACCGTCCCTCGGCCGCGTTTTCCCATGCGCGGTAACAGCTTTTTCATAGCGCTCTCCTTAGCGGATCTTTCTTCTTACGGTAACAAACACGCCCACAGCGGCCACGGTAAGCGGCACGGCCACCGTCAGGAGGACGGCATAGAGGCGCGCCGTCTTCATGGTGAGGCCCTCCAGCCGCTCGTTGCCCACAGGCAGAAGCGTGCAGCCAACGGGCATGGGTCTTTCGACGGTCTCCTCCAGTGTGGCCAAAAGCACGCCGCGGTTTTCGTACACCGCGGAATTGAGGACGTCATTGGCCAGAAGGTAGACGCTGGACGTCAGGATCACCGACGAGCGGACGCCCCCCTCCGTGCGGTGCGAGACGGCAAGGACGGGGTAGCTCCCCCCCTCGTCCGTCAGGACGCCGTTCTTGTAGGTCTTGGAGGTTTTGGAGGTGACAAGGATCGGCTCGGCCGTAAAGCGGTCGGTCGACGTGCAGGTGATGACCGAGGCATCGCTGACGATGGCAAGGTCGGTATCGGTGGCACCCACGCGGTCCCAGACGGCGGTGCCGAGGGAGGAGGGGGCCGCCCCCACGCCGAGGGTGTAGCCGTCATAGGTGACCGAGGCCTCGGCATCGTAGACGATATCCTGCGAGGCGGAAAGGCCGCGGTCGGCAAGGAAGGCCCGCAGGCCCGTCAGGTCGCTTTTGGCATAGGGGTCAAGCGAGACGAAGAGGTGGCCGCCGCGGTCAAGGAAGGCGGCAAGGCGGTCAAGCTCAGCATCGATGCCGCCCGCCCCGCGGTCAAGGTCCCAGCGCGGGTTGGCGATGACCACCATGGCCACGTCCGCGGGAACGTCCTTCGTAAGGTCAAGCAGCGTCATATCGTAGCCCGCGGCCATCAGAATGGTCGAGAAGGCGGAAAGCTCCGAAAAGTTTTCCCCGTGGCGGTGGGTAAAGCCGACAAGCGGATGGGAGTCGGCCAGCACCCAGGAGATGGCGGCCAGGGCAAATTCCTCCCCGTTGTAGGCCGTGATCACTCCCTCCCCGTTCAGAATGAAGAAGGAGGATAAGCTCTCCACGCGGAAGCCCTTATCCGAGACGAGGATCACGCTGTCCTCGGAAAGGGTATAGGTGACCGTCTCCCCCGAGGCCGTTGTGCGGCTGGTGTAGTCCCGCACGGCGGAGGGGTTCAGATAGATGTTGACAAACTCCAGGGTGAGGAAGGCGTGGCGCTCCGCCAGCTGGCGGAAGGTGTTGAGCACCAGGGCGCGCACCGTGTCCCCCTCCAGGGTCTCCTCTGCCGTACAGAAGATCACGCGGACGCGCTCCTCATTGCCGACGTCCGCAAAGAGGGTCTCCGAGGCGGCGCCGACGGTATGCTCATAGCGCTCCTCGGTATAGAGATACCAGGAAAAGCGCGTGACGAGCGCGTTGATGATGATGTTGACGAGCACGACCACCGAAAGAAGGGCAACCAGCGTGGAGTTGCCGAGAAAGCGGCGGCTGCCCGCAAGCCGTTTGAAGTCCATGGCTTACCCCCAGCGGCGCTTTTCAAACACGCGGACGGTGAGAAAGAGGAAAACGGCCGAGACCGAAAGATAGTAGAAGAGCGCGGCGATGTCAAAGACGCCCTGCGTGAAGTTCTGAAAGCGGGCGAAGACCGAGATGCTGGACAGCACAAAGCGGATCCAGTACACCGAGATCACCGAGTTAAGGAAGCTCACAAGCACAAGGACGAGAAGGATCGCTACCGTGCCGATGGCCGCGGCCAGCTGATTTTCCGTCAGGGCCGATACGAAGATGCCGATGGCAATGAAGGTCATACCGAGAAGGAGGATGGCCACAAGGTTGCCGAACAGCACCGCCGTTTTGACGTGGGCGGAAAGGTAAAGGATGAAAAAGCTGAGGAAGGAAAGGAGCGTGCAGCCCGCAAAGAGCGTATAGGCGGCAAGGAACTTCCCGCCGACCATGGCGTAAAGCGAGACGGGCGCCGTGAGCAGGAGCTGCTCGGTGCGCTGCTTTCTCTCCTCGCTGAAGAGCTTCATCGTAAGCAGCGGGACGAGGATGACGAGCAAAAGGAGCATCACGGTAAAGTAGGAGGTGACGTCCGCCGTCATCGAAAAGAGGGTGGTGTAGGAAAACACCGCGCCCGACAGTGCCAGAAAGATCGCACAGAAGACGTAGCCGATGGGCGTGGAAAAGTAAGCCGAAAGCTCACGCTTGTAGATAGCCAGCATAGGATCTCCTTACTTCTCCTGCGACACAAGGCGCAGGAAGATGTCCTCAAGGTCGGCCCCCACGGGAGAAAGCCCGAGGATCGGCCAGCCCTTGGAGGCGCAAAGACTGAAAACGGCGCGGCGCACGTCCACCCCGCGCTCACACTCGACAAGCACGGTGACGGCATCCCCCTCCCGCTCGGGCAGAAGCTCGGCACGGGCCACTCCGTGGCGGGCGCGCAGCTCGGAAACGACCTCCCTCTCGGGGCCGAGGATGCGGTAGCGGTATGCCGCGTGCTCGGACACCGCGCGGCCAAGGTCCTCGGTGCGCTCGTTGGCTACCACGCGGCCGCGGTCAATGACCACGATGCGCTCGCACACCGCCTGCACCTCCGAGAGGATGTGCGTGGAAAGAATGACGGTATGGCGGCGGCCGAGGGTGCGGAGGAGGTTGCGGACCTCAATGATCTGCTTCGGGTCAAGGCCGACCGTCGGCTCGTCAAAGATCAGGAGGGGCGGGTCACCGATCAGGGCCTGGGCCATGCCCACGCGCTGACGGTAGCCCTTGGAGAGGTTGCGGATCAGGCGAGAGCGCACCTCCGTGATGCGCACGGCCTTGCAAACGTCGTCAAGGTGCTGCTCCCTCGGCAGGGTGCAGCCCTTCAGCTGATAGACGAAGGCGAGATACTCGTCCACCGTCATATCGGGGTACACGGGCGGCTGCTCGGGCAGGTAGCCGATCTTGCGCTTGGCCTCAATGGGGGAAAGCAAAACGTCCACCCCGTCCACCAGCACGCGCCCGCCACTGGCCGAAAGATAGCCCGTGAGAATATTCATGGCGGTGCTTTTGCCCGCGCCGTTCGGCCCCAGAAGACCCACGATCTCCCCGCGGCCGACCTCAATGCTCACGTCATCTAAGGCGGTGAGCGGCCCGTAGCGCTTCACAAGATGCTCGATAACGATCACGGGGGTCTTGTCCGAGCGCTGCTGTGCGCTCTGCTCCTTCTTTCCCTTGTCCTTCATAGCTCCTACGGCTGGGCCGTCTCCTTTCCGTACCACACTTTATCAAAGCACGCCCCCGCGCGCCTTGGCGGCGGGTGCGAAGGCGCGCCGTAGCGCGCGATAATTATTATTACAAATATAAAATATAAACGCTGACCTTGTTAGTATAGCATAATAATGTGAACAATATGTGAATACCTGGGGGTTTTTATAGGTTTTGTCTCGGGAGGAAGGATCCTTCGGCAAAAAAAGAGCGCGGCCTCTCGGCCGGGCGCTCTTTTTTCTTCCTCACGGCGGCATCAGGGGCGGGGGGCGAGCTCCTCTGCCAGAAAGCCGTCGTAGATCTCCAAAAGCGTGTAGGGGGTGACCGCCGCCGCAGCGACAAGGTCAAAAAAGCGCTCGGCCGCCGCGGCGGTGGGAAAGCCGCCGACACTCTCACGGCGGATGCCGCGCCCGTCGGCAGCGGTGACCTCCACAAGGGCGCGGTCGGTCACAAGGAGGCGGTAGGTAAGGCACAGCCCCTCCCTCGGGCGGACGGTGGCGGTACGGCAAACGGTGGCGGCGGGGGTGGCAGTCGGATGTGGCATGGCGGCGCTCCTTCTCTTTCTCTGTGTCTATGATATACTCTTGCGGGCGGGCGCGCCCGTTTGCTCCCCCTCCCCTTGTGGCAAGCAATGGAAAATTCTTCCTTTTCTTGGACAGCGCGCCGCACACGGGGATAAAATATACAGAAAAATGGTGCTATTTGCGGTAATTTATTCTAAAATTGACCGTATTTTTTGTTTTTTCAGGAAACGGAGGAAAAGATATTCCATTGAAGCAAGGGGGAGAAAGCGTTATAATCAAGCCAAGCACCACTCGGAATATATCTGCAAAATACATACAAGGGAGAGCCGTCATGAGACCGATCGCCTTTTTATCCGCGTATTACGCCGCCTTTTCGCCGCGCGCCCTGCGCCTTTTGCTCTTGGGTCTTGCCCCGCTGTACGCGGCGCTCGCCTTTCTTGTCACCCTGGCGGCGGGGGGTACCCTTTTCGGGTACGATGCCCTCTGGCTCAGTACGCACGCCGCCTTTTGGGTGGACAGCTTTGGTGTCTCGCTCCTTTTGCTTCTCCTCGGGGCGGGGATCCTCGACTACGCCGAAAAGCACGACGAGAAAACCTGAAAAAGAGCCGCACAGCGGCTCTTTTTTGTTAACTTTTTGAAAATTCGCGGCAGGGCGGTTGACGGGGCGCGGGGAGGACGGTATAATAGTTAACGTCTTAATCTTTAATGCGTTAACTATCAAGGAGGACCTATGGAAACTTTGCTTTCCCGCCAAGCGACGGAGGAGAGGGCTGAGGCCGTGAGACGGACGATCCACAGCTTTCTGCACACCGACCGCCTGCACCGCGCGGCCATTGAGCGCGCCCTGGCGGATCTTGGCATCCACCGCTCCCAGCACCGCCTTTTGATGCACCTGCAAAGGGCCGAGGGGCGCCTTTCCCAAAAGCGCCTGGCCGAGGAGCTGGACATCAGCCCCGCGGCGGTGGCCGTTACGCTCCGCAAGCTGGAGCAGGGGGGATACCTGCGCCGCACGGCGGACGAGGGGGACGCCCGCTGCAAGACCATTGAGATCACCCCCCTCGGCAAGGAGGTCCTGCGGCGCGGCCGCTCGGCCTTTACCGAGGTGGACCTTTTGATGTTCTCGGACTTCTCTGAGGAGGAGCTGTCGCTCTTTTCCTCCCTGCTTTCCCGCATGCGGGCGGCCCTTACGGGGGAGGCGGAGTCATGAAGCGCTGGCTGAGGTACGCCGCCCCCTATCGGTTGGCCTTCATCCTCGGACCGCTCTCGATGATCGTTGAGTCGGTCGGGGAGGTCGTGATGCCCCTTCTTTTACAGAACATCTACGCCACCGTCAAGCGCCTCGGCGAGGCCCCCGGCTCCACAACGAGCGCCGACGTCCTCTCGATCGTTGGGACGGCGCTCCTGATGGTGGGGACGGCGGCCCTGATGCTCCTTGGGGGCGTGGGCGGCGCCTACTTCGGTGCCAAGGCCTCGGTCAACTTTGCCGCCGACCTGCGCTCGGACATCTACCGCCGCGTGCAGGACTTCTCCTTCACCGAGATCGATCGCTTCTCCACGGGCTCCCTTGTGACCCGCCTGACGAACGACGTTACGCAGATGCAGCACTTTGTGAATATGCTCCTGCGGATGTGCATGCGCTCCCCCATCATGCTGATCGGCGCCCTTATCATGGCCGTGGCCCTGCGCCCCGATCTTGCCGCCATTCTCCTTGTCTCCGTGCCTCTCCTTGTGCTGGTGCAGTTCCTTGTCATCCGCGTGGGCTTTCCCCGCTTTACAAAGATGCAGGCAAGGATCGACCACCTCAATTCCACGGTACAGGAGAACCTGACGAACGTGCGCGTTGTCAAGTCCTTTGTGCGCGAGGGGCACGAGAGGGAGAAGTTTGCGAGGGCCAACGATGCCCTGCGTGCCCACCACCTGCGGGCGATGAACGTGATGCTCCTTTCCCAGCCCCTGATGATGATCATCATGTATTCGACCATCCTTGCCGTCGTTTCGATCGGCGGGCGGCAGGTCCTGGCGGGGACGGGGCTCACGGCCGAAACGCTGACGACCTTTATCACCTATATCAACCAGATCCTGATGTCTCTTATGATGCTGACGATGCTCTTTATGAACAGCTCGCGCGCCATGGCCTCGGCGCGCCGCATCCGTGAGGTGCTGGACACCGAGCCCGGCATCCGTGACGAGGAGGCAAGGCATAAGGAGGCCCGCGTAACGCGCGGTGAGATCGAGCTGCGCGGCGTGTCCTTCCGCTACTACAAGCAAAGCCCCGAGCGCGTCCTTTCCTCGATCGACCTGCACATCGCCCCCGGGGAAACGGTGGGCATCATCGGCGGGACGGGCTGCGGCAAGACCACGCTCGTTTCGCTCATTCCCCGCCTTTACGATGCCGACGAGGGGTGCGTGCTGGTCGACGGCATCGACGTGCGCGACTACCGCCTTGAGCATTTGCGAAACGGCGTTGGCATGGTCCTGCAAAAGAACCTGCTCTTTTCGGGCAGCGTGGCCGACAACCTGCGCTGGGGAGACGGTGAGGCCGACGAGGCCACCCTGCGGGCCGCCGCCGCGGCCGCCGAGGCGGACGGCTTTGTCTCGGCCTTCCCCGAGGGGTACGAGACCGCCATCGTGCAAGGGGGACAGAACGTTTCGGGCGGGCAAAAGCAGCGCCTTTGCATTGCGCGCGCCCTCCTGAAAAAGCCGAAGATCCTGATCCTTGACGACTCCACCAGCGCCGTGGACACGGCCACCGAGGCGCGCATCCGCCGCGCCTTCCGTGAGGAGCTGGCGGACTCCACCAAGATCATCATTGCCCAAAGGATCGGCTCGGTGCGCGAGGCCGACCGCATCGTTGTCCTCGGTGAAGGGGCGATCGTGGGTATCGGCACGCACGAGGAGCTTTTGGCGACCTGCACCGAATACCGCGAGATCTACGAATCGCAATGCGAGAGAGAGGAGGCGACCGAGCATGGCACGAACGCTTGAGGAGCTGCGCGGGCGCTACCACGGCACCGCCAAGGGGCCGGGGCGCTCTCCGATGGGCGGCGGTCCCCGCGGCCGCGCTCCCGCGGGGGCGCACGGTCGGCCAAAGAACACGCGGCAAACGCTTGGGCGCCTTTTTTCCTACGTCAGGGCCTACCGCTTCCTCTTTATCCCCGTTTTCCTCTGTCTTATTACCTCCACCCTGTCCTCGCTCTCTGCCACCTACCTCCTCTCGCCCATTCTCGACCGCCTGGCGGGAACGCGGATCGAGAGCGGCAGTCTTGCCAACCGAGCGATCCTTTTTGTGGCGCGCTCGCTCTTTGAGGGAGGCGACTCCCCGAGCACGCTCTCCTATCTGGGGGCGGGGCTCCTGCTTCTCGGCACCGTCTACCTTCTGGCCGCCGCCTGTACCCTCCTTCAGACGCGGCTGATGCTCCACATCTCGCAAAACGCCCTGCACCGCCTGCGGAGCGACCTCTTTGACCACGTGCAGACGCTGCCGCTCTCCTATCACGACTCCCACCCGACGGGAAACACGATGAGCCGCTTCACGAACGACGTTGACAACGTCGGCGTGATGCTCGACTCCTCGATCATCAGCGTGGTGTCGGGGCTTTCGACCCTCATTGGCACGCTTGCCTTTATGCTCTCAACGAACCTCATCCTGACGGCGGTGACGGTGGTATTCGTCCCCATTTTCACCTTTGGCGGCACGGCCATTGCCAAGAAGAGCGGCAAGTATTACCGCGGTCAGCAGGAGGCGCTTGGCGCTGTGAACGGCTACATCGAGGAGACCGTCTCGGGGCAGAAGGTGGTCAAGGTCTTCAGCCACGAGGGGGAGTGCGTCACCGAGTTTGATACCCTGAACGCCGACCTGCGCGAAAAGCAGATGAACGCCCAATTCTTTGGCGGGATCATGGGCCCTGTGATGGGCAACCTATCCAAGGTCAGCTACGCGCTGACGGCGGGCCTTGGCGGCATTTTATGCGCGCTGACGGCAGGCGGGAGCATTGCCGCGGGGAGCGTGGCGGCCCTGACCTACGGCGGCCTTTACGCCTTTATCAACTATGCCCAGAACTTTGCCCGCCCGATCAACGAGATCTCAATGCAGATGACCTCGGTCTTCTCGGCCCTTGCGGGAGCGGAGCGCGTGTTCAGCGTGCTGGACGAGGCGCCCGAGCTTCCCGACCGCGCGGAGGCCCTCCCCACGGGGCGGCTCCTTGGGCGCGTGGAGCTGCGGGACGTGAGCTTTGGCTACGTCCCCGAAAAGACGGTGCTTTCCCACCTTTCGCTGGTCGCGGAGCCGGGGCAGAAGATCGCCTTTGTCGGCTCAACGGGCGCCGGTAAGACCACCGTCACCAACCTCCTCTCCCGCTTTTACGACGTGAGCGAGGGCGAGATCCTCATTGACGGCGTGGACGTACGCGACTACCGCCGCGCCGACCTACGGAAAAGCATCGCCATGGTGCTTCAGGACACTCACCTCTTTTCGGGCACGGTGCGCGAGAACATCCGCTACGGCCGCCCCGACGCCACCGACGAGGAGGTGGAGGCCGCCGCAAGGACCGCCTCGGCCCATTCCTTCATCCGCCGCCTCTCCGAGGGGTACGACACTTGCCTTGAGGGGGACGGTGCCAACCTTTCCCAGGGGCAGCGGCAGCTGCTCAACATTGCCCGCGCCGCCCTCTCCCGCGCACCGATCCTGGTGCTGGACGAGGCCACAAGCTCGGTCGATACCCGTACCGAGCGGCACATCGAGCGCGGCATGGATGCCCTGATGAAGGACCGCACCACCTTTGTGATCGCCCACCGCCTCTCGACCGTCCGCAATGCCGACGTGATCTACGTCCTGGAGGCGGGCCGCATCATTGAGGCAGGGAGCCATGAGGAGCTCCTGGCACTCGGCGGCCGCTATTACGAGTTGGCCACAGGGCTTAAGGAGCTCGACTGAAAGCAAAAAGACCGAGAACGCCGTTCTCGGTCTTTTTGCTTGGTTTTCTTTACATTTTAACGGTATTTTCGGGTGCGTCCTTCGGTTTTTCTTTGCCTACGGCAAGGAGGAGGACGACAAAGAGGACGGGGAACACCGCCGAGCAGAGGAGCCCGCGGGAGAGGACACCGCCAAGGG
>JAFQWT010000144.1 GCA_017407375.1 Clostridia bacterium | reverse complement strand
GGCAGGAGTTGCGGACAACGACCATGCCCATGCCGTACTGCTTGGCCTTCTCAATGGCCAGCTTCATGGAGCGGTAGCCGATGACCTGGCCCATACCGTCGTGGCCGTCCACCACGGCGGTGGTGGGGGTCTCCTTGATGATCTCGTAATTGGTGACGGGGTTCTGGATCCCCGCCTTGATGCGGTCGATATACACGGGCTTGAAGCGGTTGCAGCCGTGCGACTCAATGCCGCGGCGGTCGCTCTCCAGAAGGACGTCGGTCGAGATGCGCGCATCCTCGCGCGGCACCCCCGCACCCACAAAGGCATCCTCAATGAACTCGGCAGCGGTCTTCCAGTCCAAAATCACTTTTGCCATGACAAACTCCTTGATTTCTATTGATTTAGGTTACTACTTATGTTATAATCATTTTGATCGCGCTTGTCAATGCCACCCCGCTTGTTTGATCAGTGCGATCAGATATTGAAGGATTTTTACCGTTTTTACGATCAAACGCTCAAGAAAAGAAGGAGAAATGCTATGGCCCATAAGGAACGCGAGGCGGCGATCCTCAGCTACCTGCGCGAGCATCGGCACGCCTCGGTCGCCGAGCTTGCGCACGCCCTTTACGTCTCGGAGCCCACGGTGCGGCGTGACCTTGCCGCCCTCTCGGCGGCGGGCAAGCTCTGGCGGACGCACGGTGGGGCCGCCGGCCGCGCCGACCGCGGGGAGAACCTGCCGCTCTCCCTCCGTGAGCGGGAGCACTCGGACGCCAAGACCGCCATCGGCAGAAAGTGCCTTGAGCTTATCAAGGACGGCGACACCGTGATGGTGGACTCCTCCTCCTCGGCACTGGCGCTCCTGCGCGTGATCGGTGAAAGGAGCTCGATCGCCGTGGTGACCAACAGCGCGAAGGCCGCGCTCATCCTGGCCGAGTGCCGCTGCAAGACCTTTGTGACGGGGGGCGAGCTGGCCGCCGATACCTACGCGTACGTCGGGAGCCATGCCGAGGAATACGTCCGCCGCTTTAACGCCGACGTCTGCTTTTTCTCGGTGCGGACGCTCACGCGGGACGGGCGCCTTACCGACAATGCCATCGCCGAGAACGGCGTGCGCCGCGCCATGATGGCCGCCTCCCGCCGGAGGGTTCTGATGCTGGACTCACAAAAGCTCGGGGAGGGGTGCCTTGAGACCCTCTGCCGTCTTTCGGATGTGGATGCCGTGGTGTCGGAGCGCGATCTTTCGGCCGTGTTTCCCGATCATGCCGACAAATTTCTTTGATTTTCCCGCCCCGTATTGACACCCCGAGGGGCGAGTGCTATAATGCAAGCGTAAGACCTATCAAAACTATACAAGGAGTTGTTCTTATGATCTATCATCTTTGGGACAAGGTTCCCGGCCACTACGTGGAGGAGCCCGTGCTTACCCGCTTCTCTCCCGAGGTCAAGAAAACGGATGCCGCCGTGCTTGTGTTTTCGGGCGGTGGCTACACCCACCGCGCCAAGCATGAGGGCGAGGGCTTTGCCGAGATGTTCCGCGATTGGGGCATGGAGGCCTTCCTGCTTTCCTACCGCGTGGCCGAAAATCCCGACGATCCGCCCCTTTTCCCCGCGCCGCTGATCGAGGCGCGCCGCGCCATGCGCTTCCTGCGTGCCAACGCCAAGGAGCTTGGCATTGACGGCGAAAAGATCTCGGTGATCGGCTCCTCGGCGGGCGGTCACCTGGCCGCCTTCCTCTCCACCTACCGTGCGCCCCTGGAGGGCGAGGGCGTGGATGAGCTGGATGCGATCGATCCCATTCCCAACCTGCAGATCCTTTGCTACCCCGTCATCTCCGCGGACGAGAGATACGCGCACGGCGGCACCTACCGCAAGCTCCTTGGCGCCGACTGCCCCGACAAGGCGCCCTACAGCCCCGACCTGATCGCCGATGAGAAGACGCCGCCCGCCTTTATCTGGCACACCTCGACCGACACGAGCGTGAGCGTGACGAACAGCTATCTCTACGCCGCGCGCCTGCGGGAGCTGGGGGTCCCCTGCGAGATGCACGTTTTCCCCGTGGGCGGTCACGGCCTTGGCCAGGCCCCTCTCCTTCCCCACGTGAACCAGTGGACAGGACTTCTGAAGAACCACTTTGTGTGGCGCGGTTATCTGCCTGCCGAGGAGTAAGCCATGCTTACGACCTTTCTTGCCACGCTCACGCCGATGCTCTCGCTCTTCTTCTGCATTGCCGTGGGCTTTGCCGCCAAAAAGTGCAAGCTCCTGCCCGACAACGCCGGCAAGACCATGGCCAAGCTGGAGACCTGGGTGTTCTGCCCGGCGCTCAGCTTTACCACCATGGCGCGCTACTGCACGGTCGAAACGGTCGGCACGCACGCGCAAAACCTCGTCCTGGCCGCCTGTGGCGTGTTTGTGGCGATCGGCATAGCGATCCCCCTCTCTCGCCTGTTTGCCAAGCCGGGAACGGGCGCACACGGCGTGTACCTGTACGCCCTGACCTTTGCCAACAGCGGCTATATGGGCGACCCTGTGGTGCAGGGACTCTTCGGTGACGAGATCCTTTCCTATTATAAGCTCTTCTGCCTGCCGATCAGCGTGGCGATCTACACCTGGGGCATCAGCCGTATGATCCCCGGGGACAAGGGCGGCGCGCTCCGAAAGCTCGTGAATCCGCCTATGGTCGGAATGTTCCTCGGTATTTTCTTCGGTCTTACGGGCCTCACCTCTTACCTGCCCGCCTTTGTCGTCGGCTCACTTGACGCGCTCTGCGCGTGCATGGGCCCCGTGGCGATGCTGCTGGCGGGCTTCACGATCGCCTCCTACCCCCTGAAGGAGATGCTCACCGACCGTAAGGTCTACGTCGCCACAGCGCTCCGCCTGACGCTCCTGCCCTCGGTGATCGTGGCGGTGGTCTTCGGCCTGAAGACCGCGGCAGGTGCCCTTTTCGGGCTTTCGATCGGAAACGAGGTGCTGTATTACACCTTTATCGCCACGGGCGCGGCGCTCGGGCTCAACACCGTGATCTTCCCTGAGGCGTACGGCGGCAACCCGAAGACGGGCGCGGGCATGACGCTCATCTCACACACCCTGGCCGTCATCACCATCCCCTTGGCCCTTTCACTCCTTACGCTTCTGTTCGGGAATCCCTTCGCGGCGTGAGAAAGGAAAGCAAACGAAAAAAGCATCGGGAGCCCGTGGGGCTCCCGATGCTTTTTTACGCCTTTTGCTTGGCCATGCGGCGCAACTCCTTTTTGCGGCGGCGGCGGGCCTTTTTGACCGAGAAATAGATGCGAAGCGAGCAGAGCGAGACAAAGAACAGCAGCACTCCGCCGAGGATCTTGTAGATATCAAAGCGGTTCTCCCCCTTCGCAGCGAAGGAGAAGCACGGCTCGGTCGCCTCCTTATCACGGAAGAGCTTAGCCGAAAAATCGTGATGCTCCACAAAGATCGGGCGGGTGCGCGCCATAAAATCACGCGCCTCATCAAAGATCTCAAACTTGTTTTGCGACATAAGGGCGCTCCTTTCCCGTCCGCGCGGGGCGGACCTTTCTGTATCTATATTTTACCATAAGTCGTGGGGGGTGTCAAGAATATTTTTGCGCCTACGGAAAAAAATAAGCGTAGGTCGCCGTGGCGCTTTGATGATAGTGTCCGCGCCTTGGGCGGCTTTTATACCGAGCTTTGAGGGGGATTCTTTCCTTATGCGCGATCTTCGCCCCTATTTTTATATTTT
>JAFQWT010000143.1 GCA_017407375.1 Clostridia bacterium | reverse complement strand
GAGCACGGGAGGGAGAGAGAGGAGGCGGGGGCAAGGCGGGTCGAGGTGGTAGTGGGCGGTGCGGGTGGTGCGGGTGGAGCGGGTGGTGCGGGTGGTGCGGACGGTGGAAGAGGCGACCGAAGGGGAGAGGGAGCGAGGGGGGGAGGCAGTAGGGCGCACGGGGGGCGCGAGGACGGAGACGAGGTGAGATGCCGTGTGGCGGAGGGGGAAGGGGGGATGAGCGCGGGGTGAACGCCATGGCGGTTTCTTTGTGCAATTCTCTCGTGTATGCGTACGCACGCAGGCGCGCGGGCGCGGTTTTTGTACAATTTCTACAAAAATCGCGCGGGCGCGCGCGCAGGGGTTGCTTTTTGGTCCGGTTGGTGTTATAATGTGGTTGACCTATGCGGTTTTACTCCCGGGAGAGCCACTCCCGCGGCGCCACTGCCGTTACGCGTAGGTACGGGCGCGCGCATAATGGGCGCGCTGCCGCGCGCGGGCGCGCACGCGTATGTGCGAGTCTGCGGCAGGTGCTTGTGCCCCCTTTGAGGAGCCGAGGCCGACAAATACGAAAAACGAGGTTATAAAGACCGATGCTACTACCCTATTCGCTCATTCTGCTGGCGGCGGCGCCCCTTCTCGCGCTCCTTCTCTTTTTCAGTGTTTTGCGCAGCCGCAAGGTGTGGAACTTCCACTTTACCATGGTGGGGCGCAGTACCTTTACGCGCCAGGTCCTCTCGGTCCTGCTTCTCGGTGCCTTTTGCTGCCGGCTCTTCCGTGCCGATGCGATCTACGGGCAGTTCGGTCTTGACGGCGGCAAGGGAATGCCCGAGCTTGAGGCCGCGGCCAACGCCGCCAATGCCGTCCTTACCTCTACCGACGCCCTCGCCGCGGCGCTTGTCCGCTGGCTTGGCCTGTTTGCCGTTTCCATGGCGATCCTCGCCCCCTTCTTCCGCAAGCGTACCCTCCACGATTTTGTGGCCCTTTTCGGTACGGCATCCTTCGTTTTATCCGCCCTGTTCCTTGAGCAGAGCTTCCTCTCGATCACAGGTGTCGGTGACCCTCTCGGCGACTGGCGCAACGTCTCCTTCATGGTGGAGGTCGTGCTTCTCGGTGCGGTCTCGCTCTCCGAGCTCCTTCTGATCCTCTACCGCCGCCGCTTCCACGGCGGGTGGCGCCGTGTCGGCGATCTTTTGCTCTTCCTTGTGACCTATCTCATCCCCTTTATGCCGGCCTGGGCGCCGGGGCTCCTCTTGGGAATGTGGGGGGACGAGCCGACGGGCTTCAACCTCACGCACCGCCTTCTGCTTTACTTCAGCATTTTCCTGCTCTTTTACTTCTACATCGTCCTGCGCAACAAGTCGTTTGACGAGCGGCATTTTGCCATGGTGGCCCTCTCGGCCTCGGCCTTCTTCAACTACTTCTCGGTCGACCGCACGGGGCTTACGGGGCTTCCCCTGCACCTTTGCAACACGGCCATTATGATGATGCTCGTCACGTACGTGTTCCGCTGGAAGGGTATGTTCTTCTTCACCTATCTTGTCAACGTGCTCGGCGCGCTCTTTGCGATCCTGATGCCCAGCACCGACACGATCCTTTCCGAACCCGGCACCGTCATCTTCTGGTACAACCACATTTACGCCGTCATTCTGCCGATCCTCGGTGTGGCGCTGGCCATTTTCCCAAAGCCGAACTTCAAGATGGTGCTGCGCGCCATCGGCGTTTTCACGATCTATTTCGTCTCCATCGCCTTTATTGACGGGTGGTTCAACAACGCCCCCTTCAATACCGACGGGAAGCTTGTCGACTACTTCTTCCTCTACTCCGGCTTCTACGTGGACAAATTCGCCTTTGCCCTGCCGCTCTTTGAGATAGAGTGGAGGATCCTTGACAGCGCAGGCAACACGCTCCTGCTCCTGCGCCCGGCGTACCAGATGACGATCTACGCCGTCTTTATCGCCTCGATGTTTCTTCTCTGGGGCATCTACTCCGTGCTGTTCCGCGTTTCCGACGATCACAAGGAGCTGACCCGCAAGCGCCGCCTGCTCCGCGACGACCACCTGCGTCTTCTGGCCGAGCTTGGCGATAAGCCACTGTCGGCACCACTTAACCCGGAGGGTGAAAACATGATCAAGATCGAGCATTTTTCCAAGATCTACAACGGCACGACCCACAAGTCGGCCGACGATATCAACCTTGAGATCCACGCCGGTGAGGTCTTTGGCTTTATCGGCCACAACGGCGCTGGTAAATCGACCACCATCAAGAGTCTTGTCGGTATCCAGAGCATTACCGAGGGGCGCATTGAGGTGGAGGGCTACGACATTGCCCGCCAGCCGATGGAGGCCAAGATGCACATCGGCTACGTCTCCGACAACCACGCCGTCTATGAAAAGCTGACGGGACGCGAATACGTCAACTACGTGGCCGACCTCTACCGCGTGCCGAAGGCCGACCGTGAGGAGCGCCTTAAAAAGTACACACGTATGTTCCACCTTGAGGACGCCATTGACCGCGAGATCAAGGGCTATTCCTACGGCATGAAGCAGAAGATCATGGTCATCTCGGCCCTCATCCACAACCCGAAGGTGTGGGTGCTGGACGAGCCGCTGACCGGTCTTGACCCGACCTCCTCCTACCAGATCAAGCAGTGCATGCGCGAGCATGCCAACGAGGGCAACATCGTCTTCTTCTCGAGCCACATCATCGAGGTCGTGGAGCGCATCTGCGACCGCATCGCCATCATCTCGGGCGGTAAGATCCGCCAATGCTCGACGATGGACGAGATCCGCGCCTCGGGCAAATCGCTCGAGGAGATCTACCTTCAGTACATTGAAGGCCCCGAGGGGGATATGATCAAGGCCGAGCGTGCCGAGAAGGAGGCCCAGGCCGCCGCCCGCGCTGCCGAGCGCGCCGCCGAGGAGGCCCGCGCCATCGAGGATGCCGAGGCCGCCGTCAGGGATATGCTCCGCACCCCCAAAAACGCCGCGAAAACGCCGTCGGAGGGTAAGAAGTGATATGAGTACCCCTACGACCGCTTCCGTGGAGCAGGTGGGCCTTATCGAGCGTCAGAGACGCTCGGTCGGCCGTATCCGCGCTCTCCTACACATGCAAATGGGCGACAAGCTCCGCCGCCGCACCAAAAAGGAGCGCCGCCGCAACGCCTTCTTCGCCTTTTTGCAGATTTTGGCCATTCTCGTCATCACCGCCGTTCTGACGGTGCTTTGCACGCTGGTCAAGTCCTACCTCTACATTCCCCTCAGCCGCAACCTTCTGGCGGCGATGTTCCTCCTGACGCAGACCTTCAGCGTTCTTGCCAATACGGGAACGATACAGAACGTCCTGTTTACCGACAAGGAAAACTCGATGCTCCTGACCTTCCCCTGTACCTTCCGCGAGATCGCGGTCAGTAAGCTCCTGCTCTTTTACCTGAGGGAGCTGAAGAAGAGCTGCTTCTTCCTCCTTCCCTTCCTTATCGGCTTTGGCCTCGCCACGAGCCGCGGGATCCTCTATTACCTCTTTTCGCTCCTTGCCGTATTCCTGCTCTCGGCTCTGCCGATCTTTGTGGCCTGCATGCTTTCCATCGCCTTCCTCTACGGCAAGCGCTGGCTCCAGTCCCGCCCCGCCCTGTACGTCATCGCGCTGGTGGCGGCCTTCTCCGCCCTGTTTTACGCGGCCTACCGTCTTCTCTCGGTCCTGCCGAACCCCTTGGATCTTATCCAGAACTACGGCAAGTACATGGAGAACATCAAGCTGGCCATCAACACGGTCGCGGACGTGTCGCTCCATTACGCGTCGCTTGCCGACCTGATGACGGGCAACGGCACCTTCCTTGACGCCATCCTCGTGCTCGGCGCCACGGTCGTGACGGTGATCGCGGGCATCTCGATCCTCCTCCCCTTCTACTTCCGCGCCGTTTCCTCGTCGGCCGAGCGCTCCACCCGCAAGAAAAAGGTACGCCAGCGCCGCCACGAGGGGTCAAGTCTTTCCGCGGCGCCGGAGAAGCAGACGCGCTTCTCGCTCTACCGCACCTTCCTGCATAAGGAGCTGATCCTTACGGGGCGTGACGTGCAGAAGCTGTCGGCCACCATCACCTCCTTTTTCGTTCTGCCGATCGTCTCCTACGTGATGAACTACGTCCTCGATACGATCAACACGAACCCTCTCGGCGACTACATGGTCCTCGCCTTCAACCTGATGATCAGCGCGAGTCTGCTCGCGGCCTTCAACACCGACTGTGCCTGTGCGCTGTCGCTCGAGGGTCTTGAATTCTGCGTTCTGAAGACCGCCCCCAGCAACACGATGTCCATTGCCTGGGCCAAGATCACCGTGACCCTGACGTCCAACCTCATTGCCATTCTCGGTACGATGGTCATGCTCTATTTCACCACGGGCATCAGCATTGTGAACCTTTTGCTTCTTGCCGTCACGCTTCTCCTTCTGGCGGGCGGTATGGTGCTTTGGAGCTTCCAGCTGGACGTGCGCCGTCCCCAATTCCTTGAGTACGCCTCCAAGGGCTCCTCGGGTGTTGTCGATAACCCGAACGTTGGCAAGGCCGCCCTCTTTGGCTTTCTGGCCGCCACGCTCGGCGGGGTGCTGTCGCTCCTTTTGCTTTACGACGATTACGTGACCGGCTGGGTCCGCATCGTGGCGATCGCCGCTGTCTTCTGTGCGGCGCGCGCCTTCCTCTTCTACCGCAACCTGCAGGTCTATTTCCACGAGATCGAGCTGTAAGGAGGATAGACCATGAACAAAAAGCTTGTTGTACTTATCGTTGCGCTCGAATGCGTATTTTCCGTTTTTCTCATCAGCATTTTCGGGCCTGTGATCGCCTCGCTTCACGAGGAGATCCCCGTCAGTGAGCTCTACCTTCTGGACGAGGCCGGAAATCGCCTTTTGCCCTCGGAGGGTGAGGATATGCCCTCGGTGGCCATTTCCCTCCCCGGTGACCTCGACTATTACTTCGCTCTGGAGGTCCTCGACGAGGACGCTACTGACAAGAGCGTGACCGTGACCACCAACCGTTCGTCCGACGAGATCGAGATCCGTATGGACAGGAACGGCCGTGGCTTTACCGTCACCTTCTTAAACCCCATGCTGAAGAGCGTGACCGTCACCGTCACCACGAACGACGGCTCGTCCAAGGTCGCCCACGTCTACATTGAAAAGGAGGGCGGCAGCCACGATGCGGGCGACATCTTCGGATGACCGCGCCGTTTTGCAAAGTTTCGTTTACGCTTTGAGAAATAAAGCGTGCGGATAAATCAAAAAAAAGAAAGGAGGCCGGTTTTTCTGCGGCACTTTGTGCCGAGCCCAATTTTGAACGGTTTAACTCCCCCGTGGAGATGAAGGCGGCACAGCCGCCACGAAAGAGAGGTATAATCTCATGAAAAAAGCTTTGTTACGTACCTTGCTCGTCACCCTTCTCCTTCTCTCGGTGATCGGCGCGCTGTCGGCTTGCGGCGCATCCGAGTTCACCGTGACGGTGAAGGACGGCGACACCACCCTGAAGACGCTGACCTTTGAAAAAGAGGCAGCCATCACCATCGACCCCGATGACACGGCCTTCCAGAAGGCGGGCTACGAGGTGGAGGGCATCTACACCGATGCCGCCTTCACCACTCCTCTGAATGGCGATGCCCTCGCTACCGAGGATCTTGTGCTCTACGTGAAGTACGAGCCCCGCCCCTTCAAGATCATCGTGATCGACGATCCGAACAGCACGAGCTACCGCCAGGTGGACGTTACCTACAACGGCACCTACACCCTGACGCCCCCCACCCGCGCGGGCTACCTTTTCTTGGGGTACACGCACGTGCAGGACGGCGCCCCCGTCTCCTTCCCGCTGACGGGCACCTACACGAAGACCAACACCATCTCGATCTCGGCCCAGTGGAAGAAGCTGGCCTCCATCACCGTCTATGACGAGCTGAGCGAGGAGCAGGTCGGCACGGTCATCTACGCCGATGCCGAGGGCAACTTCACCCTGCCCGCCGTGACCGATGAGAACGCCGACTACAACTTTGGCGGCTACGTCATTCCCGGCGTTACGCTGACGCGTCAGCAGGACGGCACCTACACGGGTAAGGTCACAAGCGACAGCAGCATGACCGCCACCCGCAAGTGGACCCCCATTCCCACCTACCTTCTGACTGTGAACGGTCTCTACGGCGACGATGCCGTGGCCCCCGCCTCCTATAAGACGGGCGAGACCTTTACCCTCCCCGCGGCCCCCACGCGCGCCGGTTACTTCTTCATGGGCTACACCGTGAACGGCGAGGCCCTGACGCTCGATAACGGCGCCGGCACCTTCACCTGGACCGAGGCCGTCACCGTGACCGCCAACTGGAAGCGCCAGGCGACCATCTCGGTCTACAACGGCACAACGCTCGTTGAGACCATCAAGGTTCCCCAGAACGGCGCTTACGCGCTGACTCCCGGCACCGACACCGCCACTCATACGTTTGGCGGCTTCACCTGCAAGGGCCAGGCCTTTGCCGCCTCCGGCACCTACACGGACGAGGAGGACCTCACCGTTATGCAGGTCTGGAACCTGATCCCCACCTACACCCTGACCGTGAACGGCCTTTACGGCGATGACGTTATGGCTCCCGCCTCCTACAAAACGGGCGACGAGTTCACGCTTCCCGTGGCCCCCGAGCGCGACGGCTACGTCTTCCTTGGCTACAAGGTGAACGGTGCGCCCCTGACGGTCGGTGCCGACGGTAAGGTGACCTTCACCTGGACGGCCGCCACCACCGTGACTGCCGAGTGGCAGGCCCGTGTGTACATCACGGTCCGTGACGAGCGCACCGGTGCGACCGTCGGTACCGTGGAGGTCGTGAACGGCGCTTACGATCTTAGCGCACTCATTCCCGCCGAGGGCGACCGTGTGGTGGTGGAGGCCGACGTGACCTACACCTACCTCGGCCTTGTGCTGAACGGCAATGCCTTTGACGTGTCCGGCACGGATTATACCGGCGGCTCTGTGACCGTCACCCGCGACTGGAACGGCGTTGACCGCGTGTTTATCGACGTGGTGTCCAAGGGCGCTGTCTTTGACTTTGCCCCCGTGGAGGTCGTGGACGGTGAATACACCGCGCTGACCACGCCCACGCTCGACGGCTATTACTTCCTCGGCTTCTTCACCGACGAGGCCTGCACCGAGGCGTTTGCCAACGACGGCGAGTACGACGGCACCACCGACCTGACGGTGTACGCCAGGTGGCGCCGTGTGGCCTCCATCAAGGTCTTTAACGGGGCTACCCTTGTCGAGACCGTGACTGTCGATCAGAACGGTGCTTATACGCTGACCGCGCAGAGCGACACCGCCACCCATACCTTCGGCGGCTTTGTGTGCGACGGCGAGGCCTTTGCCGCCTCCGGCACCTACACGGGCGAGGCCGACCTCACCGTTATGCAGGTATGGAACCTCATTCCCACCTACACCCTGACCGTGAACGGTCTTGACGGCGCTCCCTCTTCCTACAAGACGGGCGCGACCTACACCCTGCCCACTGCTCCCGAAAGAGCGGGCTACTACTTCCTCGGCTACACGATGGGCGGCGAGGCCTTTGCCGCCTCCGGCACCTTCACCTGGAGCGAGGACATCACCGTGACCGCCAACTGGCGCCGCGTGGCCTCCATCAAGGTCTATAAGGACGGCGCCCTCAAGGAGACGGTCACCGTGGATAAGGACGGCAAGTACACCCTGACCGTTCCGAGCAACACCGACGACGAGATCTTCAACGGCTTCACGCAGGACGGTATGGCCTTCACGGCGACCGGCACCTATACGGGCGAGGCCGACCTCACCGTCATTCAGGTCTGGACGACGATCCTGAAGTTCAACTGGACGCTGGATGCCAACGGCGGTGCCTTTGCTACCGGCGCCGTGACGAGCGGCACCGCGGCCGAGAGCACGAAGGTCTCCCTCCCCACGCCCGAGCGTGACGGCTACACCTTCCTCGGCTATACCTACGGCGACGGCACCCTCCTCGGAAAGGACGGCGACCTCTACGTGCTCCCCGCTTACAGCGCCGTTCAGGCGAAGGCCCTGAAGCTTGTGGCCAAGTGGGAGATCGGTCAGAACGTCACGGGTGAGCAGTTCGACAGCGAGGGCAACTCCCGCGAGTTCTTCCGTGAGGAGAACGGCGGCGAGCTGATCTACGTCTTCCTGACCGGCCGTGAGTACACCTTTGGCGGCACTGCCGTCAGCTTTGGCGGCGGCTACGCCTCGGTCATCACGCCCGTGAAGGACGGCGAGACCGTCATCGGCTTCCGCGCGGTGGCCCCCGGCACCTTCACCATGACGCAAAACGGCGTGACGCTGACCTGCCGCGTGGAATACTACGTTGGCTCGGCCGGCGTTGGCACCAACACCGCAGAGCGCCTGGAGGCCAACTTCAAGGGCGGCATCGACACCGTGCTTGACGCCGGCATCAAGGGCTTTGCCCCCGACATTGTCGGCGGCACCGTGGCACTGGATAAGATCCCCTACACGGTCCTTGTGAAGAAGGGCGAGACCGTTCTTGCTGCCGGTAACGACTATGAGGTGCTCCCGAACGGCCAGATCGACTTCAACGCCTCGCTGATCGGCGAGACGCTTACGCTGACCTACGTTCCCGAGTACGCCCTTAAGGACGACAACGTTTCCGTCACCGTGACGGTCAAGCTCAACAACGGTGTGAACGTCTATACGAACGACGAGCTGTATGCGGCGTATGCCGACCTCAGCGTCAACACCATCAACCTCCTCCGCAACATCAAGGCCGCCCTCCAGCCCCAGCACTACACCGTCAACGAGTACGGTCTGCTCGTCCACAACGACGATTACCTGAACGGCGTGTACCTGCGCGCTCCCCTGCAGGGCGCGGGTGCCGACTCGATCACCATCAACGGTAACTGCTACAAGATCGATGCCTCCGGCATTCCCGCCATCAACCCCGAGCTTCAGCCCGGCGAGGACGACAAGTCCACCTGGGGCGACGGCTACACGGGTCTTAACGATTCCTATTACCAGCTCGTGAACATCCAGGTCGGTATCTTTGGCTACTGCTACGCTTACGTTCGTTCCGATGGGACCATCCACACGGTCGGTGACAGCGCCACGCAGCCCGGCGGTACGCTTTACATGAACGACCTCTTTATCACGGGCAACGAGTACGAGATCACGAGAACCATCACCGATCCGAGCGCCAAGACCTATTGGGAGAAGACCTACCCCGTGGTCGGCAAGGACCAGGTCGTGGTCGCCTCCTCGGGTGCGACGCACGGTATCATCATCCGTCAGACGAACGCCGTCCTTGACAACGTGAAGATCGAGCATACGCAGACCGCCCTGTTTGCCGACGGCTACAGCACCGTGATCGAGGACTCGACGGAGGTCAAGCGCCCCGGTACGCCCGCCGCGCTCCTGACGAGCTTCACGCTCAACAACACGATCGTTGACACCAACTTCAACTCCTCCTTCTTCGGTTGGGGTCAGGTCGGTCTCTCCATGACCAACACCTACATGGGCAGAAGCTGCGGTCCTGCCATGATCTTCTCGGATACGCCGATCAACGCCAGCGGTGTCACCGAGGGTGGCGTTCCCATCATTTACGCCAGCTATCTCGATATGGGTGAAGGCACGGTGGTGGAGAACTACGTGACGGGTGCCGAGCCCTGGTTCCAGTCCTACGGTGCCACCAGTGCCGCGACCATGGTCTCCGGCATGCTGGGCGGTGCCTACAACTCGAACGTTGAGGCCCCCCACGCCTACTACCACCAGCTCTATCTC
>JAFQWT010000142.1 GCA_017407375.1 Clostridia bacterium | reverse complement strand
GGATCTCTAATCATTTTCTTTGGAATGATTGGGTTTGCATGGGCAGCAATCAACGTTAACTCCTTACCAATGGTTATCGAGATTGCTTCGGCAGGAGAAGTTGGAAAGTATACTGGATTGTATTATACATTCTCTATGTCCGCACAAGTAATTACACCTATATTATCAGGAATGCTGTTAGAGTATGTGTCTTATAGAACGTTATTCCCATATGCGGTATTTTTCTCAATTTGTGCCTTTTTCTTGGGGGCATTTTAGCGCCGGCGCTGCTCATTGCGCGGACGCCCGCGTATTACCGTTACGAATTCCAAAAGAACGGCATCTATTCTCGCATAGACGAGGACGGCACCGAATGGCGGCGACGCGTCTATTACGTGGGGGGCGACTACCGCCAATCGGCGCTCTTTTCGGACGAGCAGATAGACACGATCATCGATCACATCGTGACCTTTCTTTTTGAGGGGGGCGACAGCTTTGCTCTTACGATGGACGGGGTGCTGCTGAACGGCGAGATGACCGACGGCGTTGCCGTGTTCGGTGAGGCGGCGGTGACGCACATGGCAGACGTGCGCGACCTGATGACGCTTGGGCGTGTGGCAACGGTGGTGGCGGCGATCTCGGCGCCCTTGTGCCTTATCTACCTCCTTTGGCGGCGGCGCGAGTGCGGCGGGGCGGCGCTCCGCTATACCGCGGTGTTTTACGGGCTGCTTCTTCTTGCGGCGGGGGCGTTCTGCCTTTGGACTCTCCTCTCGGGCGGCGATTTTCTCTCGGCCTTCTGGCACAATGCGCACCATCTCTTTTTCCCCGTCCAGCCCGAGAAGGTGGAGGGCTCCTTCTTCAACGACACTCTGACCTACGTCTTGACGATCGACCTTTTCCTGGATGCGACGGCGATCGTCCTTGCGACCGCGGCGGCCGTTTTGGCCGCGTGGCTGACGGTGGCCTGCCTTTTACGGCGGCGCGCCGGGTGACACCTTCCTATTTCTTATATAAAAGGACCGCCCACGGGGGCGGTCTTTTTTCCGTGCGGGCATATTCCCGCGGACAGGTGCATATCCATATAGCAAGACTGCCGCGAAATTGGGAGGAGAAACAATGGCAAGCACAAGCATTTATCGGGACATCGCAAAACGGACGGGCGGCGACATCTATATCGGCGTCGTCGGACCTGTGCGTACGGGCAAATCCACCTTTATCAAGAGGTTTATGGAGACCTCGGTCATTCCGAGCATTGCCTCGGCCGAGGCCCGCGAGCGTGCCAAGGACGAACTGCCGCAATCGGGCTCGGGACGGACGGTGATGACCACCGAGCCGAAGTTTGTTCCCGAGGAGGCCGTCCGCATTGTGACGGACGGCGGCACGGCGCTTTCGGTCCGCATGATCGACTGTGTGGGCTACGGGGTGGAGGGGGCGCTCGGCGATCTTGAGGACGGCGCGCCGCGCATGGTGCATACGCCCTGGTCGGAGGAGGCGATCCCCTTTGCCGAGGCCGCCGAGATGGGCACCGAGCGCGTGATCCGCGACCATTCCACCATTGGGATCTTAGTGACGACCGACGGCACGATCGGTGAGCTGCCGCGCGCGGCCTACGTACCCGCGGAGGAGCGCGTTGCCCGTGAGCTTTCCTCGCTGGGCAAGCCCTTTGCCATCGTCCTCAATTCCCGCCACCCGGGGAGCGAGGAGGCCATTTCCCTTGGGTATGAGCTTGAAAAGAAATACAACGCCCCCGTGGCGCTTGTCAACTGCACCGAGCTGAATGCCGACGATATCTCTCACATTTTAGAGCTGGTGCTGGGCGCCTTCCCCGTGACCGAGCTTTGCTTCCGCCTGCCGCCGTGGTGCGCCGCCCTGCCGAAGGACCACCCCCTCCGTGAGCGCCTGCGTGCCTACGTGGACGGGCGCGCCGCCGCCATTACGCGCTACGGCGATATCCGCCCCGCCCTCCGCGAGGGGACGGACGGCCCCGTGACGGCGGCCACCGCGTGCGAGATGCGCGCGGGGGACGGCAGCGCCGAGATCGCGCTGACGCTTGCCGAGGGGCTGTATCTTGAGACCCTCTCCGAGCTTTCGGGGCGCGAGGTCGGGAGTGAGGGCGAGCTGTTCCGCCTCTTTTGCCTCCTTTCCGAGAAGGCCGCCGCCTACGATAAGGTGGAGGAAGCACTCAGGGAGGCCAACACGGAGGGCTACGGCATTGTGCTGCCGGCGCTTTCCGACCTGCGCCTTGAGGAGCCGGAGATCGTGAAGCAGGCGGGCGGCTACGGCGTCAAGCTGAAGGCCTCCGCCCCCTCGATCCACATGATCCGCGCCGATATCGAGACCGAGCTCAGCCCCATTGTGGGGACCGAGCAGCAGTCCGAGGAGCTGTGCCGCTACCTCCTCCACGAATTCGAGGAGGACCCCCAGGGCATCTGGAGCTCCAATATGTTCGGCAAGCCGCTTTACGAGCTTGTCAACGAGGGGCTGCACCAAAAGCTTTCGCACATGCCGGCCGCGGCGCGCTCCAAGCTTGGCGAAACGCTTGGCCGCATCATCAACGAGGGCAGCAGCGGGCTCGTCTGCATTCTGCTCTAAAGCAAAAGGGCGATACGCCTCGGTATCGCCCTTTTGTCATAAGGAGGATAAGACCTCCCGAAGGAAGGAAAGAAAGCTCTCGGCGGCCTCCTCCCGCGTGCCGTCGTTTGAGAAGTAATAATCGTAATCGTAGGCCTCCACCTCATCGTCCGAGGCGTTGCCGTAGGTATGCGCCCCGAGGCGCCCCTCGGCGCGGACAAGGAGGGTGCGGGCCTCGCCACCCGTGGCGGCGACGAACTTCCTTATCTCGGCCGCCTCACGGATATGGACGAAGAGGATCTCCTCCTCCCCCGCAAGGAACTCCCGATAGCGCGCGGTGATCCAGGCCGTGGGATAGTCGTTGTACGCCGCCGTCAGGGCCTTAAGGTCGGCAAGGAACCGACGGGCGCGGTCGGTCTTTTCCCCCTGCCAGCCGCAGGCAGCGGCCAGCTCCTTGATGGGAGTGATGGACGAGACGTTCCTCACGCGGTAGCGCGTGGCGGCCACCTCACAAAGGGTGTCCTTGCCAACGCCGCCGCGGCCGTTGATCACCAAAGTCAGCTTTTTCATTGCCCTGTCTCCTATGAAATATCATCTCTATTATATAAGGAAGACGCCGCCGTGTCAAGACATAAGGAAAATCCCCGTCCGAGGACGGGGATCTTTGGGGTGAGTAATGGGAATCGAACCCATGACCTCCAGGGCCACAACCTGGCGCTCTAACCAACTGAGCCATACCCACCATAAGAAAGGGAGCCATGCAGCACCCTTTTGGCGTACCTTGAGGGATTCGAACCCCCGACCTACTGCTTAGAAGGCAGTTGCTCTATCCGGCTGAGCTAAAGGTACACACGATACCGCAACGGGTGTATTATAGCAGACCGACAGGCGTTTGTCAAGAGGTTTCACGAAAAAATCAGCGTGCTACGCGCAGATGAGCTTGACCCCCTCAATGGCGACCACGGAAAGCACGGCGCCCACCTCATGAGCGACCTCCCCCGAGAGAGAGCGCGCCGCCCAAAGGTTGCCGTCCACCTCCACCTGACCGCCCGTCAGGGGGTCAAGCCGCTCGGTCACCACGCAGGTCCTGCCCACCATGGTCTCCAGCGCCGTAAGACGGCGGCGCGGCAGGTGAGACAGCACAAGATAGGCAAGGCCCGTAGCAGCGGCGAGGATCCCCGCCTCCCAGTAAAGGGCCACCGTGGGAAGCAACGAGGCCACAAGGGCCGCCAGCGCACCGACCGCGGGCGAAAGGAGAAGAAGGCGGCGCGCCAGCACTGCCGCCGCCAAAAGGACGAGCGTCAGCGCAAGGTATATCCAGGTAGAGAGATCCATAAGCTCCTCCGAAAAAGCAAACGTACTTTACCATTGTAGCATACATGCCCCGCTTTGTAAAGTCCTCAAGTCAAATTTAGGCGGAGAAAAAATTACGCGCCGACGCGCCCGCGCACGCATTTTCGGCGCTTCAGTAAAAAACAAAAGGCCGATTTTCCCTTGCATTGTCGGGCAAAACGGCTATTGGTAATTTTAACCTTGACAAAAGGCGTGTTTTGCGGTACAATATTGACATTGTGTAAAGACCCAATCGCACGAAAAGGAGCACACACAATGAAGTTTGTAAACCCCTTGCACTCTGTCCCGCCGATCTTTTATTCGGACCTTCGCCACCTGGTGATCGCCACGGCGGAGAAATTTGGTGACAAGCCCCTTTACGAGTACCTGGAGGGTGGCGAGCGCAAGACCGTGTCCTACGCGGACTTTGCCGCCATGGTATCCTCCCTTGCCACCGCGCTCGATGCCCACGGCCTTGCCGGCGGGCGCATCGTGATGATCGGTGAGACCCACCCTGCGTATCTTGCCACCTACATTGCCACGGTCGCAATGAACGGTGTGATCATTCCTATGGACAAGGAGCTGGCCCCCGAGCAGATCGAGGCCTTCATCCGCCACGCCGAGGCCGACGCTGTGGTCTACACCGCGGGTCTCAACGGCCGCTTTGACGGCGCTGAGTACGATTTCCTCCGTCTCCGCGTTCCCGTCACGCCCGCCGCCGATTACGAGCGGAGTGAGACGGTCATCTCCTTTGCCGACATGCTCTCGGACGGTAACGATGCCGCAGCCGCGGGCAACACCGCCTATGACGACACCGTTCCCGAGATGGAAAAGTGCTCTATCCTGCTCTTTACCTCGGGCACCACGGGCACCTCGAAGGGCGTTATGCTCTCGCACGGCAACATCATCGCGGCCCTGAACTCGGCCACGCACACGATGCCCTACGATGAGAACTGCACCTTTGTTTCGGTGCTTCCCGTTCACCACACCTACGAGATGCTGTGCGGTCAGCTGGGCGTTGTGGCCATTGGCGGCTCGATGCTCATCAACGACAGCATCAAGCACGTGCTTAAGAACTTTGCCGACTACAAGCCGAACACGCTGATCCTCGTTCCCCTCTTTGTGGAGACGCTGCACAAGCGCATCTTTGACGAGATCCGCCGCCGCGGCATGGAGAAGAAGGTCAAGTTTGCCATGGCGCTGGCCGAAAAGCTTCTGGCCGTGGGCATTGACCTGCGCAAAAAGCTGTTTTCCCAGATCACCGCGGCGTTTGGCGGCAACCTGACGAGCATCGTCTGCGGCGGTGCCCCCATCAGCCCGCGCATCCTGCGTGACCTCTACCTCTTCGGTGTCACGGTGTTTGAGGGCTACGGCATCACCGAGTGCTCTCCCCTCGTGGCGGTCAACTCCTCCCGCGTGCTGCGCCCCCGCTCGGTGGGTGCGCCCGTGTTTGGGTGCGAGGTGAAGATTGACCGTGAGGACGAGACCAAGGAGACGGGCGAGATCCTTGTCAAGGGGCCGAACGTCATGCTTGGCTACTACAAGAACCCCGAGGCCACGGCCGAGGTGTTCACCGAGGACGGCTTCTTCCGTACGGGAGACATCGGCTACCTCGATGACGACAACTTCATCTACATCACGGGCCGCAAGAAGAACGTCATCATTCTCTCGAACGGCAAGAACGTCTTCCCCGAGGAGCTGGAGGAATACCTCGCCTCGGTCCCCTTCATCAAGGAGACGGTCGTGCTTGGCCGTAAGAAGGAGAACGGTGAGGTGGCCATCACCGCCATCGTCGTTCCCGATACGCAGCATCCCGAGGTCGAGGGTAAGACCCCGAGCGAGGTCTACGATGCCGTGAAGGTCGCCGTTACGGCCATCAACAAGCGTATCCCCACATTTAAGCACATTACCGATATCGAGATCCGCAACGAGGAGTTCCCGAAGAACACCTCGAAGAAGATCAAGCGCTATCTGGTGAAGTGATATACCCCCCAAGAACGATTAGGAGGAAATTTCAATGTTCGAAAAGGTCAAAAATCTTCTGATGGAGGAGCTGCGCGTTGAGGAGGCCAAGATCACCCTCGAGGCGGAGCTTGCCAATGACCTCGGCGTCAATTCTCTCGAGCTGGCGGACCTGATCCTTCTCTGTGAGGAGAAGTTCAACCTGGCCATCGACGATGAGGATCTGCACAAGTTCATCACGGTCGGCGACGTGGTTGCCTACCTTGAAGAAAGAGCGTAAAGAAAAAGCCCCCCGTCCGTGATCGGACGGGGGCTTTTCTTTTTACAGCGAAACGAACGTGATGCCGTCGCACTCCTCGGTGACGGCGGCCGGCGGCTCCTCCGTAACGGTGGGCTCACGCTCACGGAGGAGGACGGCGCGCGCATCCTCCGAGCGGAGGAGCTCCAGGGGGACGATAAAGTCCACGCGCCCCTCACGCTTGAGGGCGGAAAGCGCATGGCGGGTGGCCACACGGAGGTAGGCGCTGCACTCACGGCTGTCCACGCAAAACACGCGCTCTCCGCGGGCACGTGCCGTGGCCACAATGAAGCGCACCTCCTTGGGCACGGCGTCCTCACCAAAGGGCTGGGGAAGTATCGGATAAACTCTCATAGAACACACAACCTTTCGCCCTATCTTACCACAAGACAGACACCGTGTCAACCCTCACCAAGAGGCAAAAACTTACACAAAAGAAAAATAGTATATTTTTTTACTCTTTTTGTACACATCTCTCTCTTGCGCTATTCGGTGGAATGGTGTACAATAAAAGCAGAGAGGCGGGCACTCCCGTCTCGGCCACCCCATACTTAAGAAAGAGGTATCTCATGAAGCATCAGAAATGGCTCTTTTTCATCCTGTTGGCGCTGGTGGCCACGACATGCCTTGTGTCGTGTGACATTCTGGCGCAGTACGTCCCGGGGCTTGCCCCCGCCACAACGACCAATGAGGTAACGACTATGACGACGACCGAAGCCACTCCCGCAACAACGACGGCGCCGACCGCCTTCTCCACGACAGCTACCGTAACTACCGCCGCCGTTACGACCGCTCCCGTGACCACCGCGCCGCGCGTCACGGTCAACGAGCGCACCCCCGCCGGTACCGCCGTCAACCTCTTTGACGGTAATCTGGCTACCTACGCCGTCGGCTACGAAACGGGGGCCGAGAGCGCCGCCTCGACGCTGGCCGCGGCCCTTGGCAAGACCGCCGCTCCCTACGATGCCACGGTGGCAAAGTCGATCCGCCTGGCGATCAAAACGAACGGCTTTGTGGCACTGGGAGCCGGGGATTACCACGTCTATGCCGACGGCAAGACCGTCACTCTCCTTGGCGGTGATGCGGCCGGCCTTGCGGCCGCCGTGGACGCCTTCCTCGCCACGGTAGAGGATGGCGTTTCCTCGCTCTCGCCCTATCACCACGTGATCCACCGCGCCACGCCCCCCGCCAAGCTTTCCTCTGCCGAGGGCGTTCTTGCCGGTACGACGGTGGAAAAGGATCCGCTGGAGTATGAGATCGGTGACACCATCACCTTCTACCTCAAGCTGAAAACGGTCAACAAAACGGCCTTTGCCTCCTGCGACAGCTTTGAGTACACCATCAAGGCCGATGACGTGGATCCCGCCGATTACATCACGGGCACGGTCGACGGTGCCTCGGGCGAGCTGATGATCACCATTCCCGCCTCCTTCACCCAGGTGGAGGGCTCGGTCCGTCTGACGGTCAAGGCCAAGCTGAACGGCACCACCGTCCCCTCTCTCCGTGAGGGTGGCACCAAGGACACCTCCTACACCTACATGGGCGGCGCCTTTGTGGCCTTTGAGGAGATCACCGAGCACGTCACGATGAACGACGAGGACTTCCTTGCCTTCTGGAAGAACCAGCTCTCCACGCTCAAGGACCCCACGAGAAAGGTCCCGGCCAACTCGGAGTATAAGAACGGCTTCCGCGTGTTCAAAATGGACGCGGCCTATATGCGCAACGCCCTCGATCCCCAATACGTCAATATCGATAACGCCATCGCCAAGCTTGCAACGCACGATTGCTTTGAGATCTACCTGAACACCGATTCAACGAACGGCGGCCGTCCCGCCATTGCTTACGTCACCATTCCGAAGAACGCCGCCCCCGGGAGTCTGCCCATCAACGTCGGCTTCAACTCGCGCAGTCTTTCGGCCGGCTTCTTTACCACCAGCGACAGCGCCATCTGCGTCCGCGTCCACCCCTGCGGTCTGCCCTGGTCGGAGGCCTCCTACAATAGCGTTACCGGCCTCGTTGACTTTAAGAAGACCGACTTTGCCCCCGAGGAGCATTACGGCCTTGCCCGTGAAGATTACGAGGAAAACCTGGAGAACGCCTACTTTGCCAAGATGCTCATGCGTAACATTCAGATGCTCCGCTACCTGACCGACGATTCCTATGCGGGTGAGCTACCGCGCGGCGAGAGCGATACTAACATCTACTCGAGTGCTGACGTTGCGGCCTTCCGCCGTCTGCACGAGGCCTACAACGGTACGATCATCGGCGGGGAAAGCGGCAGCATGGGCGGCTATCAGATGATCGCCACCGCCGCGCTGGCCACCTTCACGACCAAGGATGGCGAGCTGCTTGTGAACGGTACCTGGGATAATGTCGCCGTCCGTTGCCCCTGGGGTGCCGACCATGCCTCGATCTCCAACCTCTCCGGCCGCCTGCCCGGCACGGGCACCTGGATCGGCGATCCCAACAAGGTGGGAGCCAACGTCGGCATCAACATGGCCAACCTCTCCTACTTTGATATGACGCAGTTTGCGCGCTTTGTGCCCGAGGATTGCCTTGTCATCATCAAGGCGGGCTGGGCCGATACGGTCTGCCCCTCGACGGGTATCGCGGCGACCTACAACGCCATTCGCG
Organism: Clostridia bacterium; assembly: GCA_017407375.1. Lineage (GTDB taxonomy): Bacteria > Bacillota > Clostridia > Oscillospirales > CAG-272 > UBA1740. The sequence goes on along the minus strand of JAFQWT010000142.1, from coordinate 9,147 downwards.
GCGAGAAGCAGCTGACCATGACGCAAAACTTTGACCACACGGGAGCGCCGCCGGCGGATAAGTCCTTTGTGTCCACAGTGAGCGAGAATTGATCCCTCAAAGGGGCGGAAAACTCCGCCCCTTTTTTGCACTTTGCACAAAACACCGCGATCAAGTCAAGCAAAACAACGAAAAATTGGCGTTTGCCTTGAAAAAATGCGCGAACGGTGCTATAATTTACGATGCTAAGGTTTCCTTAAATTTATTCAAAGAGGTGTCCCATGAAGCATCAGAAATGGCTCTTTTTCGTTCTGCTCGTGCTGGTTGCCACGACCTCGCTTGTGTCGTGCGATATTCTGGCACAGTACATCCCGGGGCTTGTCCCCGCAACAACGACCGGGGAGGCAACAACTATGACGACCACCGAGGGTGCGCCCGTAACTACGGCGCCCGTCAGCACGGCGCCCGTGACTACGGCGCCCGTGACCACCGTGACGACCGCCGCCACCACCGTGAAGGTGCCGGTTCCCGTGGCGCCCAACGCCATTGTAGAGAAGACACCCGCAAACGTTCCGGTCTTTGACTTTGACGGCAACCTTGCCGCCTACGCCGTCGGATACGAGACGGGGGCCGAGGCCGCCGCCGAAACGCTGGCGACCGCCCTCGGCAAGACCGCCGCGGCCTACGATGCGAGCGTTGCCGCCTCGCTGCACCTCGCAATCAAGCCGGACGGCATCCTTCCCCTTGCCGCAGGCGATTACCACATCTACGTGACGGCGGGCACCATCCACATCCTCGGCGGTGACGCCGCAGGCCTCAGTGCGGGCGTTACCGCGTTCCTTGCCACGGTTGAGGACGGTACTACCGCCATGAAGTCGCACGAGCACGTCATCCACAAGAGCCATCTGCCGCTCAGCATGGAGACCGTGGACGGCTACGCCACCAAGACCCAGCTGGTCGGCGGTACGACCGAGACCTCCACGGAGTACGAGCTTGGCGACGAGGTCATCTTCGTTTTGGAGCTGAAGACCAACGGCGCGGCCGCGGGCTGCCCAAAGTTCAAGTACACCATCTCGGCGGATGATATCCCCACAAGAGAGTACATCAAGGGTGAGGTCAGCGGTGAGAGCGGCTTTGTGGCCGTGACGGTCCCCGCCAGCTTCACGCGTTATGCCGGCTCTGTCCGCGTGCAGGTGGATGCCTACGACAGCGCGGGCACCCTTGTGAAGGGCCGCTACTCGAACGGCAACACCGCCCCGAACTACACCTTCATCGGCGGCGCGATCATCGATTTTGAGAACGTCACCTCCGACGTTCCCGAGCCCTCGAACTTTGAGGAGTTCTGGCTCTCGCTCCTTGAGGATCTTCCCGATCCCACCAAGGCCCCGTCCTCGACCTCGCGCTTCTATAACGGCTTCCAGATCTACAAGATGGACGAGACGTACATGCAAAAGATCGGCCAGAACGCTGCCCTTCTTGAGGACTTTGACATCTACGAGATCTTCCTGTACTGCGACGTGAGCAGCGGCCGTCCCGCCGTTGGCTACGTTTCGGTGCCCAAGAACAAGCTCGGCACCACCGGCACCCTGCCGATCAAGATCGGCCTCAACTCCTACAGCGGCGGTGCCTCCTCGCGCGACGGCTTCTTTGCCACCGATGAGAACGCGATCCGCGTGTGCATGCACCCGCAGGGCATGCCCCTCTACTATTACAACAGCGGTGAGTTCAACGACTCGGGTCTCAAGAGCGCCGGGGTGAACGACAACTTCGGCCTGAAGGGCTCGGACTTTGACGATCCCGCAAACGCCGAGCTCACCAAGATGCTTCTGCGCAACGTGCAGATGCTGCGCTTCCTCTCGGACGATGCGTTTGACGACGAGTTTCCCTCGCGCTCCAAGTATCACAACCTTACGAAGGATGACAAGGAGGCCTTCCAGGCCCTGCGCGATACCTTCAACGGCACGATCGTGTTCAACGAGGGCGGTAGCATGGGCGGCTTCCAAAACGTCGCCACCGCCGCGCTCTGCGGTATGGCTACCGAGATCGACGTGATGTCGGTCAGCGTCGGATCTGTGGCGATGCGTTGCCCTTGGATGTGTGACCCTGTGTCTATGGCGGGCCTTACCGGCCGTATCGGCGGTGCGGGTACCCGCATCGGCGCCGGCCAGTCGATCAACATTGCCGGCCTTGCCTACCTCGATACCGCGCACTTTGCGAAGTACCTCCCCGAGGGCAGCACCCTCACGATCCTTGGCGGTTATGCCGACACCACCTGCCCCTCCTCGGGTATTGTGGCGCTCTATAACGCCGCCACGGTCGAGAAGAAGCTGACCCTCCGTCAAAACTGCGACCACTCGGGCAGCCAGCCCGCCACGTGGGAAAACGCCTGGACCGAGGACATCGTCGAGGCCCCCGCACAGTAAAAGGAAAGAGCAACCCGCAAGGGTTGCTCTTTTCACTGATAAACCAAAAAGGACGTCCTTGGGACGTCCTTTTTGGTTGGTGCTCCTGCGGAGACTCGGTCGCAGGCCGGCCACGGAAAGGCGAGGGGATTTCGCCTTCCCTCCGCCCCTTGGTCGGTCGCGGCTCTGACGGTCCCCCGGACCGTCATTCACTTCCGCTCCTATTCGAGTCCTCCTCCGGAGAACCGTTGTAAACCAAAAAGGACGTCCTTGGGACGTCCTTTTTGGTTGGTGCTCCTGCGGAGACTCGAACTCCGGACACCTTGATTAAAAGTCAAGTGCTCTACCATCTGAGCTACAGGGGCATAATTCACGCCCCATTATGATAGCACACGGCGAGAGTTTTGTCAAGTCCTTTTGCAAAAAAGGCGCTTCAGGGGGTGATCCCGAGGAGGGCGGGCAGGTCATTTAAGCTATCAAGGACGAGCGAGGGGGTGACGTCCGAGGCGTCCAGCATCTCCCTTGTGGTCTCGCCCGAGAGGACGAGGATCGAGCCAAAGCCCGCGTTGATGCCAAAGCGGATGTCGGTATAGAGGCGGTCGCCCACCATGGCGATCTCCTCCTGCGCACAGCCGACGGCCGCCATGATGGCCTCACCGGCGAGGGCGTTCGGCTTGCCGATGACCACGTCCGGCACACGGCCCGAGGAGCCCTCAAGAAGCTTGATAAACGAGCCGACGTCGGGCATCGGGATGCCCTCGGTGGGGCAGACCATGTCGGGGTGGGTGGCAATATAGAGGGCGCCGCGGCAGAGGTGCTCGTTGGCGACGCGCAGGCGCTCAAAGGTCAGGGTGGTGTCGTAGGCCAGGACCACGATATCGGCCCCCTCCTCGGTGAGCGGGATCCCGCCCTCAAGGAACGCCTCCCGCACGGTGGGGGTGGCGAGGAGGTACACGCTTTTGCCGCGGTGGTGGGCATTCAGATAGGACACCGTGGCCATGGCCGAGGTATAGACGGTGTCGCGACTGTCATAAAGGCCGAGGCGCGTGAGCTTTTCTTCATAATCCTTGGCGTTTTTTGAGGAATTGTTGGTGAAATAGCAAAGGCGGATCCCGTGGCGGCGGAGGGCGGCCAGGGTCTTGTCCATTTCCCCGATGAGGCGGTTGCCAAGGTACACGGTGCCATCCATATCCAGGACAAGACAGCGCAGCTTTTTAAGGTCCATAAGAAGCTCCTTACACAGTATTCACTCCTTATTTATACCAAAAAAACGCGCGTTTGTCAAGGCAAGGGGGGCCACGCCGCGAAGGGCCGTTAAAAAATGAAAGCGCTGTGGGCTTTTGGTCCCATCAGCCGTAGCGGCCGCCGCGGAAGAGCGAGGCCTCGATCTTCAATAGGCGGTTGTACTTGGCCACCCGCTCACTGCGGCAGGGGGCGCCCGCCTTGATCAGCCCGCACCCGACCCCCACGGCCAGATCGGCAATGGTGGTGTCCTCGGTCTCCCCCGAGCGGTGCGACATGACCGACCGATACCCATGCTCAGCGGCGAGGTCACAAACGCGGAGGGTCTCGGTCAAGGTACCGATCTGGTTGGGCTTGACGAGCACGGCGTTGGCGGCGCCCTTCTCCATGCCGAGGCGCAGGCGGTCCTCATTGGTCACGAAAAGATCGTCACCGACAAGCAGGAGCCGCTCGCCAAGGCGGTCGGTGAGGCCCGCCCAGCCGACAAGGTCATCCTCCGCGAGGGCATCCTCGATCGAATAGATGGGGTACTCGTGGCACAGTGCCTGCCAATAGTCGGAGAGCTCGGCGGCGGTAGTGTGGCGCCCCTCCTTCGGTAGGAAATAGCCGCCGTCCTCGGTCTGCCACTCGCTGGCGGCGGCATCCAGCGAGATGCGGACACGCTCGGTATCGTACCCCGCGGCGGCAATGGCATCGCAAAGCAGATCCAGCGCCGCCTCACAGCCCGGCAGCATCGGGGCGTAGCCACCTTCGTCTCCCACGGCGGTCGAGAGCCCCTTTTTCTCTAAGATCGCGCCGAGGGCGTGATAGATCTCGCTCCCCATGCGGAGGGCCTCCTCAAAGCTCCGCGCGCCCACGGGCACCAGCATGAACTCCTGCACGTCAAGGTTGTTGTCGGCATGGGCGCCGCCGTTTAGGACGTTCATCATCGGGATCGGCATTCGCCGCGCCCGTGCCCCGCCGATATAGCGGAAAAGGGGCAGTCCGAGGGCGGCCGCCGCCCCGCGCGCCGCCGCCAGACTGACGGCCAGGGTGGCGTTGGCTCCCAGGCGGCTTTTATCCTCGGTACCGTCGAGAAGGCACATCGTGACGTCCAGCTCCTCCTGGTCGAGGGCGCTCATGCCCGAGATGGCGGGCGAGATGATCCTTTGGACGTTATCGACAGCCCCCAAGACGCCGCGGCCACCGTAGCGGCTGCGGCCACTGTCGCGTAGCTCGTGCGCCTCATAGCTTCCCGTGGAGGCGCCCGAGGGCACCGCCGCCACCCCCACGGCTCCCGTGGAAAGGAAGACGCTGGCCTCCACCGTGGGGTTCCCGCGCGAATCGAGGATCTCTCTGGCCGATGCGCGGACGATCTGTATTTTTTGCATAGTCTACCTCCGTTATGGCTTTGTCGGTAGTATTCCCCAAGGGGCGGGGAGCATACCGTCACACCTTCTTTTTTCTCGGCATATACTGTTGGGGAATACCGACGAAGGGAGAGCATGCATGACCATACATCGCGTAAAACGGGGGGAGACGCTCAGCCGTGTGGCGCGTGAGCACGGGATCCTGCCCACCGCGCTGGCCGCCGACAACGGGCTGACCGAGGGAGAGGCGCTGACCGAGGGGCAGGCCCTGCTCATCTCTCTACCCGGGAGGACCTATCACGTCAGGGCAGGGGACACGCCACGGAGTATTGCCGCAAGGAACGGCCTGACACTTGGCGCGCTTTTGCGGGAGAACCCGCCGCTTTGCCGCGGTGAGGAGCTGTACGAGGGCATGACGCTCACCCTCTCGCGGGCGGCACCGCCGCGCACCTCCCTGGTCGTGACGGGGGTGGCCGAGGCCGAGACCGACGGGGAGACCCTGCGCCCCGTACTCCCGTATCTTACCTTTCTTGCCCTGCTCTCCTGCCGCCTTGGGCCAAACGGAGAGCTGACGCCGCCCGCCGATGCCGCCGCCGTGGCCGCCACCCGGGCGGGTGGGGCGGTGCCGCTGCTGGGTCTTTGCTTTCGGGGAGAGACCGCCGCGGAGGAGGAGGCCACCGCCGCGGAGTTCTACGGGAGCGAGACGGCGGCACGCACCGCCGCGGAGGCGCTCTCTTCCCTACTTACCGAGCGGGGCTACGGCGGCGTTTTCCTGGATCTTCCCTTTGTGCCCACCGCGTGCGAGGGCGCGCACCGCAGCTTTGTGATGCTCCTGCGCCGCCGCCTTGGCCACGCCGCCACCGTGATGCTCTCCCAGCCGCCCCCTGCCGAGCCAAAGGAAGCGCTCCGCGCCCTCGGTCGGGCGGCCGGGGCCCTCTCGCTCGAGACCTACGGCTTTTCCTCACGTTACGGAAGGCCCGAGCCCGAGGCCCCCTACGACAAGGTGGCCGCGGCCGTACGTGTGGCGGCAGAGGCGGTGCGCCCGCAAAAGCTGCTTTTGGGACTTTCGACCCGTGCCACCGACTTTCCCGTGGGGGGCGGCGCGGGGAGGGTCTTCCCCGCTGCCGAGGTCACGCGCCTTGCCGCCGAGCGCGGCGCCGCCATTGCCCTTGACCCCGTCGGCCGCCACGCTTACCTCGCCTACGAGGAGGAGGGAGGGCGCCGCATCGCCTTTTTTGAGGATGCGGGAACGCTCCTTGAAAAGCTGTCCCTCCTGGAGCCCTACGGCCTTTGCGGCGTAACGCTCTACCCCGCCGTCCACCTTTCGCCCTCTCTCCTGGCAACGCTTTCCGCCGCCGGGCGCATTGTCAGGGCGCACGGGGGGTAAAGAAAACTTTGCCAAAGAGAGGACATTAAAAAAAGACAGGATCACCAGAAAGAATATAACAGCAAAAATTGCGGATATGGAAGTATGCATTCTTATATTTTTTGACAAAATACCTATAATGAAGTATGGAAGTAAACTTTCGCATCCATTCTTTCGGGGGGTACGCCGTGACTGTCAATGACGCCGTAGCGAAAAGGGTCCTTGCCCTTTTGGCCGAGAAAAGGATAACGCAATACCGCTTGGAGCAGCTTTCGGGTATTCCACACGGTCACATGCAATGGATCATGAGTGGAAAAAGCAAGACGGTAACACTTTCCACCGTTTTGCGCTTGGCGCATGGGTTTGGCATGACGGTCCTTGAGTTTTTGGATAACGATACCTTTCTTTTTGAAAATCTTGATATTGAATAAAGGGCGGCAACGCGAAAAGCCGAGATTGAGTTATCAATCTCGGCTTTTTTTAATGAAAAGGAAGGGGGGTGCTTTTGGAGATGCGGAGCCGGTCGCGGTGCAAAAACGACAAAGAGAGCAGCACCTGCGAGGGGAGGTAAAACACCCACGCCATGTTGAGGGGCGGGTCGGCAAGGAAGCTGAGGAGGGCGCCGTCCCCCAGCGGAAGGTATTCCCCAAGCATACCGAAGCCAACGAAGATATCACAGAGGACAAAGAGCCATAGCCCTATGGCGAACAGCGGCGCACGCCGCCACTTGGCGGCGGCAAAGGCGGCATTGGTGAGGAGATTGGCGAAGTAAAAGAGCGCGATCACAGCCAGGGCATCGGTGTCCTTACCAAGGACGGCAACGGTCGCCGAAACAGCCGCAAGGACGGCGGCCGCGCGTACAGAGAGCTGCACGCGGCGAAGGCGCTTTCCTTCCCCGAGAGACAAACGCGCGGCGTACGCCAGCTGTGTGACCGAGAAAAGAAGCATCGCCACCGTGTAATGCGCATCCAGCACCACAAGAAAAAGGTCGGCCCCCAGCGTAAACAGGAGGGCGGTGGCGGTGAGAAGCCAGTTTGGCGTTGGCTCGTAGAGGGCGAGGCAAGCGAGCGCGGCAAGAACGACTGAGGCATAGGAAAAGGGGTAAGAGGGAGACTGCGTGTGCAAAAGGAAGGCCAACAGCAGCTCGGTCGGCAGATAGAGCGCAAGGAGCCAAACGAGCGAACGCCCCCTCATGCCGCACCCCGCCTTTGCGTCAGGCGGTAAAGCCCCCACACCGCACCGTAAACGATGAAGGCCGCCAGCGAAAAGCCCACAAGGTACACAAGCAAAAACACAGGGTAAGGCAGAGCGGCACTGATCGCCCCGACAAGAGGCAGGGTGCAGTCAAAATAGGGGCTGATGAAAAACATATTGAAGGTCGGCACCTCACCGCCGGACGCGGCCAGCGCGTGGTAGACCGTAACGTTCAACAAAAGCGCAAGGGCCACGGCCACCGCAAAGACGGGGAGCGCCTTGGCGAAATGGCGAAGGCCGAGCCGATGGCGAAGGTAAACGGCAAGGTAGATGCCCAGCACCACCTGCAGCCCGTGGTGGAGCATGGTCTGCACATCCACACCGAGCGTTGGAACGTACACGTCCCCGGGGTAGACCATCACGGCAAGACCCCCAAACAGCGAAAAGCTCATCATAAACGCAAGTGCCGCCTCCCGCACACGCCCGCGGCCAAGGATGGCAAAGGGCAGCACGTAAATGGGCGTTGAGCAGAACTGATAGGGGAAGGAATACCAGGAATAGCTCCACGTGGCGACGCCGTCCGTAACGTCCATAGAAAAGACGATCTGCTTATAGACCTCGGCCACCACCATAAGAAGCCACGCGACGAAAAGGAGGCGGTCGACCGTCCTTTCCCCCGCATCACGGCAGCGAAGACAGAGAAGGACCGTAAGGCCCACGGTCAGGGCAAGGCAGACAAGATGGTACCACCCGTAAGGCACGGGCGTTGCGATCTTTCCTTGTAAAAGAAAAACAAAGCGTTCAAAAGCGTTCATACGACCTCCTTGAGAAGACAAGGAAGATTTTACCACAGGTGGGGAGAAAAGTCAAGAGAAAAAAAGAGAGCAACCGCGGTTGCTCTCTTTTTTCGTATCAAGACTGCGGGGCGTTCGGGACGGGCAGGCCCTCGACCCAGCTCCAGGCACCCCCGTAAAAGACGGGGCAGGCGCCCGACCAGCCGGCGGTAAAGCCCTGGGGAGCTGCGGCCGCCTCACAGAAGATGATGGCGTTGTCGCAGCCGAAGAAGGCGTTGGCACCCACGGTGGTCACGCTCTCGGCGAGGACGACGCACCGGAGGTTCTTCTCCGCGTAGAAGGCGCGCTTACCGATGGTATCGCCGCCGTTCACGTACAGGTTGACAAGACTGTCCTTGGGAAGCGAGGCAAGGGCCTCGGTGGGGAGGATCGCCGATGCGACCGACGTGCAGCCCGCGAAGGCGCCCGAGCCGAACTCGGCCGAGGCATCGGCCATAAGGTCCGTAAGACCCGTGCAGCCCGAGAAGGCGTAATCACCAACGTTGCAGTCGGCGGGGATGGCGACCTGAAGGAGGCCCGTGCAGCCAAGGAAGGCGTAGCTGCCGATCTCCTCAACATCCGAAAGGTTGATCGCCGTGAGGGCGGTGCAGCCCGCGAGCGCATAGTCACGGATCTTCGTGATGCCCGTCATCGGGACGGGGGTAGCTCTCTTGGCGGGGACGAGGATCAGCTCGTCATTCACCGTAAGGATGCCATCCACCAGCGTGAAGGGCGAGGTGTCACCCAGCACCACCGTTTCCAGCGAGGCGCAGGCCTTGAAG
>JAFQWT010000141.1 GCA_017407375.1 Clostridia bacterium | reverse complement strand
ATCTACGGCTTCCTTCTCCTGCTCCTTGGCGGACACGAGGAAAAGGCGCCGCGCTTTGAGGTGATCGCCATGCTGCTTGTCGGCGTGATCTCCCTTGAGACTCTTTTGAACGGTGTTTTCTATCTCCGCCGCCAGCACGAGGACGTGGTCATCTCGGGCTATGACTCCTACCACGATTTTTACGACGTGTACGATGACGTCTTTGATTACGTCAAGGAGCACGACACTACCCCCTTCTTCCGTATGGACAAGACCTTCCAGCGCACGGTGTGTGACTCCTTTGTGCTCGGCTACCGCGGTCTTGCCTCCTCCACCTCTACCCTGAACGCCTCGGTGGTGAAGCTCCAGCATCAGCTGGGCATGAAGGCCAACTCCCACTGGACCGAGGCCACGGGCTCCACCATTGTGACAAACTCCTTCCTCGGTGTCAAATACTGGGTCGCCAAAAGCGGCGAGAGCGTGGACCCCCTGTACGCGGAATACCACAAGGCGGGTGAGGGCGACACCGCGACCGTTACCTACCACAACCCCTATGCCCTCCCCCTCGTCTTTGCCTCGGCCGGCCTTTCCGAGCTTTCCCTGGCCATGCCGCGTGATCAGGTGGATTACCACTATGACGATGCCACAAAGACCTGGGTGCTGAACGAGGAATGGAGCGATACGCTCTGGTCGCCCTTTACCCGCATGAACGCGATCTACGCCTCGCTTACCGGGGACTCCTCCCTCTCGGTCTACGATCCGATCACCGCCACGGTGACCACCAAGGGCGGTATGGACAAGGAGGGCATCACGTGGAGCCACGACGTGTATAAGTGCCTCTCGGGGAGCGCCGCCGCGCGTATTGTTTTCACCTTTGAGGCCCCTACCGACGGCTCCCCCGTCTATTGCTACTTTCCCACGAAATACTCGCGCGAGGCCCAGCTGTACGTGAATGGCGAGCGCTTTGGCGATACCGTCTTTTATCCCGCCCACGCCAACGTGGCCTCGGTCACCTGCCTTGGCAGCTTTGAGCTGGGAGAAACGGTGACGGTAGAGCTTTCGCTTGGCGAAGGAAACGAATTCTATCTTGTGGCAGGCACGCCCTACTTCTATACGGTGGACGAAGCCGACCTTTCCCGTGCCACCGAGCTTCTCCGCCGCGGCGGTCTTACCATGACGCGCGCGGATGACGACCACTTTGTCGGCACGCTGACAGCCGCCGAGGGCTTTACCTCGGTGCAGACCACGATCCCCTACGATGCGGGCTGGCGCATCCTTGTCAACGGTGAGCGCACCGAGGGCTACGTCACGGCCGATGCGCTCCTCGCGTTTGACCTCCCTGCCGCGGGGACCTACGAGATCGAGCTTATCTACCGCCCCGCCATCTACACGGCCGGCCTTCTTGTCTCCATTGGCGGCTCGCTTCTCCTCCTTGGCGTTATCACGCTGATCGTCCTCAGAAGGCGGGGCGTGCTCGTCTTCAAGAAAAAGACCCGCCTTGTGCGGGCGGTGGAATTCTTCCTCCCCGAGGCCGAGGTCCCCGTGACGGAGACTGCCAAGGAGAGCGCCGAGCCCCCCGTGCCCGGGCAACGCATCTCGGGCCACAAGCCGAAGCACGCCTCCAAGGGAAAGCGCCGCAAATGAAGCCCCTGACCACCATCGGACGGCTCCCAAGGCGCACCGCCCGTGCGGCGCTTGCTCTTTATCGACGGCACGAGGGCTCCTACCTCCTTTTCTCCTTTCTCCTGCCGCTTTCTCTGATGGCGCTGATCTACGCCGTCATCGGTGTTTTCCCCTTTGGCAGGGGCTCTGTCCTTGTGCTTGACCTCAACGGGCAGTACGTCTATTTCTTTGAGGCCCTCCGTGACTGCGTATGGGGCGACTCCTCCCTGCTTTACTCCTTCTCACGGGCGCTGGGCGGAGAATTCCTCGGTATGTACGCCTACTACCTGGCCTCTCCCCTCTCCTACCTGGTAGCCCTCTTCCCGCGCGACGGGATCCTGGATGCGCTTTGCCTCATGCTGCTCTTGAAGCAGGGGCTCTCGGGCCTTTCCTTTGGCTATTATCTTCGACGGACCACCGCTCTCTCCCCGACCTCCACCGTGCTTTTTTCCACCGTCTACTCCCTCACGGCGTACGGCGTTGTGATGCAGCACAACACCATGTGGACCGACAACGTGATCCTTTTGCCGCTGATCGCCCTGGGGATCCGGGCGCTGGTCACGGAAAAGAAGTATAAGCTCTATACCTTTTCCCTGATCCTTGCGCTGATGTCCAATTTCTACATTGGCTACATGACCTGCATCTTTTCGGTGCTCTACTTCCTTTACATCCACTTGGCGCTTAACAAAGAGGAGAAGAACCCGAAGGGGGAGCGCCTCTTCTTTCTTCGCTCCTGCGGGCGCTTTGCCCTCTTTTCCCTCATCGGCGGGACGGTCAGTGCCCTCATTGTCATCCCCGCGGCCTATTCCCTCACCTTCGGCAAGAACACCTTCACCTCACCGACCTATGAATTCACCTCAAAGGTCGACCTCTTTGATATCTTCACCAAATTCTTCTTCGGCTCCTACGATACCGTACGCCCCGAGGGGCTCCCCCTTGTGTATTGCGGGACCATCACGCTTTTGCTGATCCCCCTTTACTTCATCAGCAAACGCTACTCGGTGCGGGAAAAGGCGGCGAGCGCGCTGCTTTCCCTTCTTCTCCTTTTCTCCTTCTCGATCCAAGTCATTGACATGGTGTGGCACGGGGGGCAGGCCCCCAACTGGCTGAATTACCGTTACAGCTACATGCTCACCTTTCTCCTCATCGAGATGGCGGCCAAGGCCTACCACGGTATACGCGACCACAGCGCCCGCTACGTGGTCTATGCGGCGGCCCCCCTCTTCCTTTTTCT
>JAFQWT010000140.1 GCA_017407375.1 Clostridia bacterium | reverse complement strand
TACACCCGCTCAGCCCTCACCCCTGCCGAGATCGATACGATGGCGCTTGGCGCACTCACCATCACCTGGGAGCTTGCCTCGCGCTTCCTTGACGACTATCTCTTGGGGGACAACTATTTCAAGGTCAATTATGAGGGCCATAATCTTGTCCGTGCCCGTTGCCAATTGCACCTTGCCAAGGATATGCAGGCAAAGTATGAAACGATGTGCGCCATCGTCAAGGAGATCGCCACTGCCTAATTTCACTTAAGGAAGAACCATGAAACCCGAAAGACTTCTGCTTGAAAATAACGTCCATTTTAGCACGTTATACACCGATAAATTCAAGACCGAACAGCTGACTCTCTACCTCGTTATGCCACTGGAAAACGAGGTGGAGGCCTCTCGCCTTGCGCTTTTGCCGCGCGTTTTGCGCCGCGGCAGCCGTGACTACCCCAAGACGGCTCTCCTGCTGCGGCGCCTTGAGGAGCTGTACTCCACCGACCTTTCCGCCGGCGCCTTTAAGCTCGGGGAGCGCCACGTTCTCTTCTTCTCGGTCAATACGCTCCGCCGAGAGTTTCTACCGCAGGGAGAGGATCTCCTCCCCGAGGTCACGCGTCTCCTTCTTTCGCTCGTCTTTTCCCCTTACGTTGACAGCACGACGGGCGTTTTTTCTGATGAATACGTGGAGGGTGAGAAGACCAACGCCTGCCGCGCCATCGCCTCGCTCCAGAACAACAAGTCCACGTTGGCCACCCTCCGCTGTCTCTCCCTGATGTGCCGCGGCGAGACTTACGCCGTGCACGAATGGGGCACCGAGGCCGAGACCGCCAAGATCACCCCCGCCTCTCTCTTTGACACCTACCGCCGCGTGCTTTCGGAGGCAAGCTTTGAGATCTATTACGCGGGCACGGCCGATCCTACGCCGATCAAGGAGGCCATCACGCGTGAGCTTTCGCTTCTGAGGCGCCACCCCCTGCCTCTCCCCCCGACCGCCGTTGTGCGCTCCGCGGGGAAGAAGCGCCGGTTCACCGAAAAGGCCATGGCGGTGCAGGGCAAGCTCTGCATGGGCTTCCGCACGGGCATCACCATGACCGATGACGATGCCGCCGCCTTCTATCTTTTCCATGCCATTTACAGTCAATTCCCCAGCTCCAAGCTCTTTATGAACGTCCGTGAGCGGCTCAGTCTCTGCTATTCCTGCTCATCCAGCGCCGAGCTGTCCAAGGGGATCCTGCTTGTCAAGGCGGGCATCGATAACAACAAAAAGCACAAGGCCGTACGGGAGATCCTGCGCCAGCTCCGCCGTATGCGGGCAGGGAAGTTCACCGAGGAGGAGATCCGCCTGGCAAAGGAGATGCTTGCCTTCTCGATCCGCTCGCTGGAGGATGAGCCCGCCGCCGTCCGCCGCTGGTACCTTGGCCGCTCTCTCCTTGGCCTTACCCAAACACCCGAGGAGCTTTGGGAGGCCATCCGTCGCGTGACCCCGCGTGATATCGTTCGGGTGGCCAAGCGTATCTCGCTGGATACGGTGTATTTCCTTCGCGGCAGTGAGGCCGCGGGAGAGGAGGCAGACGATGAGTGAAGAGATCCTTGTAAAAAGCTCCCTCCTTCGCGAGGAATACCGCAAGCTCACGCACAAAAGCGGCCTTCGGATCTACGTGTTCCCGAAAAAGCTTTCCACGGCCTACGCCGCCCTCACGGTGCGCTTTGGCTCCTTGGACAATACCCTCTGCCCCGAGGGGGAGGGGGAGCTTTTGGTGCTTCCCGACGGCATCGCCCATTTTCTTGAGCACAAGATGTTCGAGAACGAGGATCACGTTGACACCTTTGATCGTTTTTCCGCCATCGGTGCCTCGGCCAATGCCTACACCTCCACGGATGTGACCTCGTACCTTTTCTCGGCCTCGCAGAACTTCTCCGAGGCACTGAAAATTCTTATCGACAGCGTTTTTCACCCGTATTTCACCGAGAAAAACGTGACCAAGGAGCAGGGGATCATCGCGCAGGAGATCAAAATGTACGACGATTCTCCCGCCAACCGTCTCTATTACGCTCTTATGGAGCTGCTTTACGAGTCACACGGGATCCGCACCAACATCTGCGGATCCTGCGCGTCGATCGCCGAGATCACGCCCGAGCTGCTGATGCAGTGCTACCGCACCTTCTACCGCCCCGATAACATGGTCCTTATTGTGTGTGGGGACGTCCCCTGCGAGGACGTTGTCGCGGTGGTCGATGCCACGTTGACGGAACCCGCCCGCGCTTCGCTCCCACCGCGCCGTGAGACAAGGGAAGGGCGTGCCCCGCTCGGGCGTCACACGGAATTCCGTATGGACATTGCCCGCCCGAAGCTTTCTGTGGGGATCAAGGACACCGCCATCCCCGACACTCCCGAGGCGCGGGAGCGCCGTGCGCTGATCTTGAATCTCGCGGCCGATCTCTATTTTGGGGAATCCTCGCCGTTTTTCGACCGTCTCTACCGTGACGGACTGATCTCGCGGGATTTTGACGTGGGCTATGAGTCGGCCCGCGGATGCGGCCATATGCTTTTCAGCGCCGCCACGGACGATACCGCGCGCCTTGAAAACGAGATCCTTGACGAGATCTCCGCCATTGCCGGGGGCAAGACCCCCACGGAGGAGGACTTTGACCGCCTCCTGCGTGTGCATTACGCCGAGTATATCAAAAGCTTTGACAATACCGAGGCGATCGCCACTGCGCTCCTCGATGCCGTTATTGACGGGGTCGACCTCTTTCAAACGGGGGAGGTCATCGCCTCGATCACCCGTGAGGAGTTAATGCGCACGGCCAAGGAATTCTTCAACCGAGACAACGTGGCCTCGGTCGTCATAAACCCCACAAAAGGGAGGAAATAACTGTGCTGAGGATCTCCTATATCTCGTTCCCAGGTCTTGGGATCGATGAATTTGCACTGAATAGCGTGGCCTTCACCGTCTTTGGCCACCCCATTGCCTGGTACGGCATCATCATTACGATGGGCATTGTCCTTGCGACACTTTACGTCCTATACCGCGCTAAGCAAGAGGGCATCAGCGTTGACGACGTTTTGGATCTTGGCATCTACGTCATCCTTTTCGGCGTGCTCGGCGCCCGCCTCTATTTTGTCCTCACCTCGCTTTCGCTCTTTGACAGCTTTTGGGACATCTTCAAAATCTGGGAGGGCGGTCTTGCCATTTACGGCGGCGTGATCGCAGGGGCGCTCACCGTGTTCCTCTTTTGCCGCATCAAAAAGAAAAACTGCGGCCAATTCTTCGACATGGTGGCCCCTGCTGTCATGCTCGGCCAGATGATCGGCCGTTGGGGCAACTTTATGAACGGTGAGGCCCACGGCGGCGTTACCGACATCTTTTGCCGCATGGGACTGCGTTTTTCACAGTACGGAACGGTGTATTACTACCACCCCACCTTCATCTACGAGGCCCTTTGGAATCTTGTCGGCTTCATCCTCATCAACGTTTTCTATAAGAAAAAGCGTTACAATGGGCAGGTCGCCTATATGTACCTCGCTTGGTACGGCTTTGGCCGTATGTTCATTGAGCAGCTCCGCACCGATAGCCTCTACATCTTCGCCGAGCGCTGGTATCTCAAGATCTCCTCGCTCGTGGGGCTTTTCTGCTTCCTCATTTTTGGCGGCCTTCTTCTGTATCATGCCATTAAGAAAACCAAGGCCCCCACGGCCTTTTGCAATAAGGAGTAAATCATGGCAACCACGATCATTGACGGCCGCGCCGTCGCCGCCGCCGTGCGCGAGCGCATCAAAAAAAGCACGGAGGAATTCATCAACAGGACCGGCATCACCCCGGGACTTGCCGTTGTTCTTGTCGGGGAGGACCCCGCTTCTCAGGTCTACGTCCGCAATAAGCACCGTGCCTGCGGAGAGGTCGGCTTCCTTTCGCGCGTTTATACCCTCCCCGCGTCCACCACGGAGGACGAGCTTTTGGCCCTCATTGCCGAGCTGAACGCCGACCGTGAGATCCACGGCATCCTTGTCCAGCTCCCCCTGCCTAAGCATATCTCCGAGAGCCGCGTCATTCTGGCGATCGACCCCAAAAAGGACGTGGATGCCTTCCACCCGCAGAACGTTGGCGGCATTATGACGGGGGATTACAAGTTCGTCCCCTGCACGCCGGCAGGCGTTATGGAGCTGCTGGCTCACTATGGCATCGACCCCAGCGGAAAAAGCGCCGTGGTGGTGGGAAGAAGCAACATCGTAGGGAAGCCCCAGGCACTCCTCCTTCTTGAGAAAAACGCGACCGTCACAGTGTGTCATTCAAGGACCCGTGACCTTGCCGCCGTGACGCGGACGGCCGATATTCTTGTGGTGGCCGTGGGCCGCGCTAAGATGATCACGGGTGATATGGTCAAGGAGGGGGCCGTTGTCATTGACGTTGGCATGAACCGCCTGGATGACGGAAAGCTCTGCGGTGACGTGGATTTTGACAGCGTTTTCCCCGTGGCCTCGCACATCACGCCGGTTCCCGGTGGCGTTGGCCCTATGACGATCACGATGCTGCTGTGCAATACCCTGCGCGCCGCTGAGGATGCCGCCGCCAAGCCCTGCCACTGAAGCCACTTCTGAAAGGGGATTTTTATGTGGGTCAACGCCGAAAAGCCTAAGATCAGCTGGATCACGGTCCCAAAAAAAGACGGTGAGGAATGGGTACGGTACCAAAAGCCCTTTTATGCCAAAAAGCCCGTGCGCTCGGCCGTCCTCCGCTTTGAGTGCGACTGCGTTTGCGCCCTTTACGTCAACGGTGACCTTGCCGCCTGCGGCAACGGAAGAATGCCTGAGCGCGTGAACGCCCACGAGATCACCTCGCGCCTGCACGCTGGCGAAAACACGCTTTCCCTGGTTCTCGGCTCCGCCTATTTCCAGCAGCGAGGCCTTGACATCAAGAGCGCACGCGGCTTTTGGCTCAATACCGCCGCCGCCGAGCTTTGCGTTGAATACGAGGACGGAGAGCGCGAGATCCTTGCCACCGATCCCACGTGGACGGCGGTATCGGACGGTGTAAGACAGGACGTCATTGAAACCGCGATCGTGACCGAGGCGGAGTACCGCATGATGTGGGCAAACGCAGCCGTATGGCCCGAGCGCTCGCTCCACCGGCGGAAGATTCCAAGGGAGATCGCCGAGGTGGTGGGAGAGGACTACCTCCGCTATGCGGAGCGCGAAATTCCTGAGTGTGTTTCTCCCGTTGCCGTGCTCTCCACCAACCTGAATGCGCAAAACGGTGCGCTGGTCACCGATCCCAAGAGCGCCGAGCCCCCTTTTGTCATTTACGACTTTGGTCGGCTCCACGTGGGCTTTACTGAGGTCACGTACGAGGCGACCGCCGATACCAAGCTCACCTTTATTCACGACGTTTGTGAGGATCCCGCCGATTTTGATGCCGTTCCCCTCAACGAGCGAGTGGCGATGTTGGCGGTAACGCTCCCCTTGAAGAGCGACGAAGAGAAGATCCTCAATCTCCGCCGACGCGCCTTCCGCTATCTGAAGCTTTCCTTTCCGCAGGGTGTCTCGGTCACGGTCAAGGACGTGCGCCTGCGGGTCTGTATGTTCCCCGAGATCCAGACCGGGTGGTTCCACTCCTCGGATCCTCTTTTGAACGAGGCGT
The DNA here is from genome assembly GCA_017407375.1 of Clostridia bacterium. Classification (GTDB taxonomy): domain Bacteria; phylum Bacillota; class Clostridia; order Oscillospirales; family CAG-272; genus UBA1740. The sequence goes on along the minus strand of JAFQWT010000140.1, from coordinate 1,835 downwards.
GGAAAACGGGAAAATATACCCTGAACGTCAATAAGCAGCAGGAATACGAAAGCTGCCCGCGCTACGAAATGCAGTTCTTTGCGGGAGACGGGGCGATCGATGCATGGATCGACGAGTATGCCTTTGGCGGCCACGAGCTTTTGAATGCCTCGCTCAGCGTAAAGCATGAGGAGAGCAGCACGGGCGTCCTTTTCACCGACAAATGGAACCGCAACACCATTCAATGGGATTATTTTGCCTGGCGCATCCTCTGCATCCACCTCCATTATAAATCTACGGGCGACCGCGAATTCCTTGAGCGCTATTACGAGGAAGGGCGAACCAACCTCCTTTGGCAGCTGGAGCGCCGCAACAGCCGCGGGCTCATCTTTCAGCGCCCCTGCTTTATCTCCACCTTCCGTTACGCCCTCGGTCAGACCGAGTGGACCTGCTCCGCCGCACGCCTTGGCGAGAAAACGGCCCTCAATGCGCTTTTGTACGCCAGTCTTACCGCTATGGCGGAAATGGCCGTGGATATGGGGGAGGACGAAAATGCCGCCCGTTGGTCTGCGCTTGCCGAGGAGGTCAAAACGGCGATCAACACGCACCTTTGGAGCGAGGAAAAGCGCTGCTACGTGGATTCACTCGACGATTTTGTGGCGCAGGACGCCAACACCCTGGCGATTCTTTTCGGCGTTGCCGACGGGGACCGCCGTGATGCCGCCCTGGACACCATGCGCGAGCGGCTGTGGTCGCCCTACGGCTCCACGATCCTTGATAGCTACGTGCCCCACACCCGCGGCGGCAATACGCTGATCTCCCCCTTTATGACGGCGCTCGAGGCCAAGGCCCGCTTTGAGGCCGACCGTCCCGAGGAGGGCCTTCTCCTGATCCGCCGGTGTTGGGGTACGATGCTTGCCAAGGGAGCCAAGACCTTTTGGGAGTTTTCTCCCAATAACGCGACCGATCCCTGGAAATTCCGCGCCCATGCGTGGAGCGCCGGCTGCACGTGGCTCCTTAGCGCGTATATCCTCGGTATTCGGGCAGCCGACGTCAATTACCGTGCCATCACCTTTGCGCCACGCCCCTGCGACCTCACCGAGCTTTCAGGCGTGGTGCCAACGCCTGCGGGCTATATCGCCGCCGCCTGCCGTTCTACGACCGTAGACGGCCGAGTCGTCCGTGAATTTGTGCTGGCCGTGCCCGAGAGTGTAGAGGTCAAGGCCGATCTCCCCAAGGATAGCACCTTGAGGATCGTTGCTTACGCCGAATAATCCATAATAAAAACTTTTTCTCCCCGAAATGGAATTATCTATTGACAAAGGGAGGAAAAAGAAGTATAATACTCTTGTTTGAATTTTGTCTCTTGCTGACAGCGAGGGGAGGGATAAAGAATGGCTGAAGTCAGAGTGAAGGAAAACGAATCTCTCGATAGCGCGCTCCGTCGTTTTAAAAGACAGTGCGTTAAGTCCGGTGTTCTCACCGAGCTTCGTAAGAGAGAGCACTACGAGAAGCCCAGCGTGAAGCGTAAGAAGAAGGCTGAGGCGGCCCGTAAGCGCAAGTACAAGTAAGAATAAAAAAGCGGATACGCACGTATCCGCTTTTTTATTTTTCTTCCGTTCATTGGTAGGTGTGCTTTTGCCTCTTTTTTTGCAAAATAAGAGCAAAAAGGAGATGAAAGTATGACCGTTATCTTACTTCTGGCACTATTGCTTTCGGGCTTTGCGGGAGGCACCGCGTCTGCCGCCGCCCCTCTTGGTTGGTACGTCAAGCGGAATGCCGAGCACCGCCAGCCCACGCTTGACCCGCAATTTTCCTACGTGGAGGGGTACGATGCTTATTACGTGGACCGCGCC
>JAFQWT010000139.1 GCA_017407375.1 Clostridia bacterium | reverse complement strand
GGCGCGGTGGCGGGCATCGAGGGCCAGGAGGCGCTCGGCCTCCTCCTCCGAAAGGGTGTCCCCAACGGCAGGTGAGCCGAGCGAGAGGTATTCCCTCTCGGTAATGCCGCAGTCCCGCGGCTCCTCGTCCTCCCCGAAACGGAGGGTGATGAGGACGGGAATATGGCGGCGCTTACCGACCGAAAGAACGGTGGGCACCTTATTCCTCGTCGCCAAACTCGCGGAGGTCAAACTCGTCCTCCTCGTCCCCCTCGGGCAGGGGCTCGTCGGGATCGAGCGAGGAGTACTTCTCCTTGATCTTCTCCTCAAGGGCCGCCATCAGGTCGGGGTTGCCCTCAAGGAACAGGCGGGCCTTGTCCTTGCCCTGGCCGATGCGCTGGCCGTCGTACGAGAACCAGGCGCCGCTCTTTTCAAGGAGCCCGAGCTTCAGGCCGACCTCGATGACCTCGGCCGATTTGCAGATGCCGTGGCCGTAGAGGATATCGAACTCCGCCGTTTTGAAGGGGGGAGCGACCTTATTCTTGACGACCTTGCAGCGCACGCGGTTGCCGTACACGTCGGTGCCGTTTTTTAAGCTCTCGGTCTTGCGGATCTCGATACGGACCGAGGAATAGAACTTCAGCGCGCGGCCGCCCGTGGTGACCTCGGGGTTGCCGTACATCACACCCACCTTCTCACGGAGCTGGTTGATGAAGATGACGACGCAGTTGGTCTTGGAGATGGCGCCCGAGAGCTTACGCATGGCCTGCGACATCAGGCGCGCCTGCAGACCGACGTGGGAGTCACCCATATCGCCGTCGATCTCCTGGCGGGGAACGAGCGCGGCGACCGAGTCCACGACCACAACGTCAATGGCGCCCGACAGCACGAGGGCCTCCACGATCTCGAGTGCCTGCTCACCGCAGTCGGGCTGGGAGACGAGCAGGTTATTGATGTCCACACCAAGCTTTTTGGCGTACACGGGGTCAAGGGCGTGCTCGGCGTCGATGAAGGCGGCCTCACCGCCCGCCTTCTGGACCTCGGCAATGACGTGGAGGGCGACCGTCGTCTTACCCGAGGACTCGGGGCCGTATATCTCCACCACGCGGCCGCGCGGAACACCGCCGATGCCAAGGGCAAGGTCCAGGGTCATCGAGCCCGTGGACACGGCGCTCACGTTCATGGCGGCGTTTTCGCCAAGGCGCATGATCGTCCCCTTACCAAGCTCCCTCTCAATGCGCGAGAGTGCGGTCTCAAGGGCCGCCTTTTTATCGTTGCCCTCCGCCATGGCGGTGGGCTTTGCCGTTTTTTTCGTTGCCATTCTCTATACTCCTTTTCTTTATTTACGCTTTCAGTATACCAAGGGGTATGTACCGTTTTTGGTACGCGCTTACGGGGCGATGCGAACGGCGCCCTCGGGGCGGATGGAGAGGAGCATGCAGGCGCCCTTACCGAAGACCGAGTCGATGAGGGCGGCGTAGGACTCCGCAAGCTCCCGCTTGACAAAGGTCTGGATCGTGCCCGCAAAGCCGCCGCCGTGGACGCGCCACGCGCAGCCGCGCCCCGCAAGGGCGCCCTCGGTAACCGCGAGCGCAAGCGAGAGGCCCTGCTCCTTGACGTTTTTGTTGGTATAGACGTTCTGGAGGTATTCAAAGCTCGAGCGGCCCGAGGCCAGCTCCCCCGCCAGGAAGGCGGGAATATCGCCCGCGCGGAGAGCGGCGACCTGCGAGAGGACCCGCCCGTTCTCACGGACGAAGTGGAGGGCGCGCAGGATCGCGCGGTCACCCACCGCACGGCGGAGGACGGCGGCGTTCGCAAGGATCTCCTCCTCGCTGACACCGCGCAGGACCTCCCGCCCGAAGTAGGAGGCCACGGCACGCATCTCGGCGGGGACCGAGGCGTAATCCTCATTGAGGTCGGAGTGGCTGCCGCCCGTGTTCACGATGGCGAGGGCGTAGCCCGCCTCGGTGAGTGAGAAGTCGATCGGCTCGATGACGGGACGGTCGGGGTCGGCAAAGTCGATGTAGACAAAGCCGCCGACGGCGCAGGCCATCTGGTCCATAAGCCCGCTCGGCTTACCGAAATAGGCGTTTTCGGCGTACTGCGAGATCTTGGCGATCTCGGGGGCGGTGATGGTGCCGCCGTTATAGAGGTGGTTCATCACGGTGCCGATCATCACCTCAAAGGCCGCCGAGGAGGAAAGGCCGGAGCCCTTCAGGACGCGGGTGGTGGTGTAGGCGTCAAACCCGCCGACGGCGTAGCCCTTTTCCAGAAAGCCGCCCGCCACGCCCGCCACCAGCGCCTCGGAGCAGAAGCGCTCAAAGCGGCGCGGGTCGGCCGCGTGGTTGAGGGTGACGCAGTTCTCACGGTAGCCCTCGCTCTGCACGCGCACGAGGCCATCGTCGTTCCTTGCGGCCACGGCGATGATGTCACGGTCAATGGCGCCCGCCAGCACACAGCCGCGGTTGTGGTCGGTGTGGTTCCCCGCGATCTCGCTGCGACCGGGGACCGAGAAAAGCTCAACGTCGCGGTCGCGGCCGTACTTCTCCTCAAAGGCGGTGATCGCCTCGGTAAAGCGGGAGACGGCGGTGGGATCGTCACCGTAAAGGCGGGCAAAGGCCGCCGAGGTGCCGTTTTGGATAGCGTTCTTCCATTCTGTCGTTTTCATAGGATGGTTCCTTTACATGGTTTGGTGTTGGTATGCGGAGAGCGTCCCCGAGGGGCGCCCGAGAAATTCCGATATAAGGTCAAGGGCCAGGGCCTCGGCCGCGGGGGTCACGCCGCCCTCGTCACACTCAAGGGGGACGAGCCCCTCCGTCGCGCGGAACCAGGTCAGCTGGCGGCGGGCATAGCGGCGGGTGGCGGTTTTGATCTCCTCCACCGCCTCGGGGACGGTGCATTCACCGCGCAGGGCGGCACCAAGCTCCTTGTAGCCGATGGCCTGGGCGGCCGTCCCGCCCGCAGGGAGCGCCCCCGCGGCATACAGGGCGCGCACCTCCTCAAGGAGGCCCTCCTCCATCATGGCGTCCACGCGGCGGTCGATGCGGCGGTGGAGGGCGGCGCGGTCGGCGGGGAAAAGGCCGAGCACAAGGAGCGAGAGCGCGGGCTTTTGCCGTCGGCTCTCCTCGTCCCATGCGCTCTTTGGGCGGCCCGTGGCGCGAAAGATCTCCAAAGCGCGCAAAACGCGGCGGAGGTTGTGCGGGTGGATCTCGGCGGCGGAGACGGGGTCGACCGAGGAAAGCTCGGCATGCATGGCCTCGGCTCCGCGGGCGGCGGCCTCCTCCATAAGGGCGGGGCGCAGCCCCGCGGGGATCGGGGGGAGGGTGGCGTGGCGGCCAAGGCGCGCGGCCTCAAGGTACAGTCCCGTGCCGCCGCAAAAAACGGGCAGGTGTCCCCTCCCTGTGACCTCCCGCACGGCCGCAAGGGCGGCGGTGGCGTAATCGGCGGCGCTGTACGCCTCGCTCGGCTCGCACAGGTCAAGCAGATGGTGCGGTACGGCGGCCCTCTCCGCGGCGGTGGCCTTGGCGGTGCCGATGTCCATACCGCGGTAGATCTGCATGGAGTCGCAGCTGAGGATCTCACCGTCAAGGGCGCGGGCCACGCGGATCGAAAACGCGGTCTTCCCCGACGCCGTAGGGCCGACGATGGCAACGCCGCGCGGCGTTCCGTCGGCTTCGTAAAGCTTACTTGTCATTAATTCCTCTCAAGGAAGGAGAACAGCTCCTCCGCCGTGGGCGGAGAGGTGGCCTCCCCCGCATGGGTCACGGCCAGGGCGGATGCCGCCGCGGCGCAGGAAAGGGCGGGCAGGATCTCCCGCTCAGGGCGCATATACTCGGCGATGAGGGCGGCAAAGAAGGCCTCGTCAGCGCCGCGGGCATCGGTCTCACGGACGATGTAGGAGTTGACCATGTGGCAATAGACACCATCGTAGAGGAAGGCGCCGCGCTCACCAAGGCGGATGACGTAATAGCGCGCCGCGATGCGCTTTTGCAGCTCAATGGCGGTCTGCAGGCAGCTGTCGGCATTGCCGGGGCGCAGGCCCGTCACGGCCTCGGCCGTTCCCTCGTCGGTCACGTAGATCTCAAGCGAGGGGAGGGCGGGCGGCTGGGGGGCGCCGCCGGTGTGAAGCAGGAAGAAGGGGATGCCGCGGTCGGCGGCGGCGTCCGCAATGCGGCAGAGCGCCGCGGGGGCAAGCTCGGCCGAGGCGCAGGCGGCATCGGGGGCGGTGAGGAAGGCGTTTTTGACCTCCTCCTCAGTGAGGCGGCGGCAGGCACCGCCAAAGACGATGCGGCGCTCCTCGCCCATCGGGGTGACCTCACGGACAAGGTGCCCCGTTTGCGCTGCGCGGTCCACGTGGAAGGTGGAAAGGTCAACGCCCGCGGTATCGAGAAGGCGCGCCAGGCGCTTCCCGCCCGAGTCGTCCCCCACGCGGCCCGAGAACACGCTCCGCACGCCAAGGCGGGCCAGGGCCACGGCCACGGTCTCCCCTTGACCGCCAAGGACGGTCTCGTACGAGGTGCCCTCGGTCAGGGCCCCCTCGGGAAGGGCGGCCACGGTCAGCGTTTCCACAACGCGGGCAGGGCCGAACACAAGGATCTTACTCACGGTGCGATGCTCCTTTCAAGTGTGATACGGGTGGCTCCCTCCGACACGCGCGCGGCAAGGGCCGCCTCACGGTCATGGCAGGAGAAGAAGAGGCATTGCCAGCCCTCGGTCACGCCGGCACCGTCCAGCATACGGAGGATGTTTTCGGTGCGGGTGTCGTCCTGATGCGCAAGACTTTCGTCAAAGCAGAGGGGCGGCTTTTCCTTATACAAAAGGTCAACGAGCGAAAGGCGCAGGGCGATGTAAGCGATCTCGCTCGTGCCGCCGCTCATGCTGGGCAGGGGGCGCAGGGTGCCGTTGTCGGTATAGGACATGGCCAGGCGGTTGCTGACCTCCAGCTTTTCGTAGCGCCCGTCCGAGGCGAGCGAGAGGAGGTTCCCCGCATACTCCGAAAGGCGCGGGGAGATCTCGGCGCGGAGGCGGTCGGAGGCGCTGTTGATGGCGTCCGAAACGATGCCGTAGGCGCGGAAGCGGCGGCGCAGGACCTTGGTGCGCTCCTCCATGGACACGAACGTCATGCGAAGCTCGGCAGGGTCCTCCGCCTCACGGCGGTAGCCGTCCAGCTCGTCAAGCTGGGCGCGGTAGGAGGCGTGCAGACTGTCACAGGTGTCGCGGTAATAGGTAAGCCCCTCAAGGACGGTCTTGTAGTTGATGCGCTTCATGGCCTCACGCTTTTCGGGAGAGACAAGGCCGCGGATGGCGATCTCACTCTCACCCTCCAGCTCACGCCGCAGGGCCATGACCTTGCCGCGCGCCTCGGCCACCGCCTCGGAAAGGCGGCTGTCCTCCGCAAGGAAGGCCCGCGCCTCAGTGCTGATGGCCTTGACGACCTCATCGGGAGCGCCGAGGCGGTGCTCCCCCTTCCATTTGGCGACAAGGGTGGCAAGCTCGGCCCGCAGGGTCTCAAGGTTCTTTAAGGAGATGTCCATATTCTCCTCGGCGCGCAGGATGCTCTCACGGCGCTCCTCAAGGAGGCGGCGCGTGTGCGTGGCGCTTTTCAGCTTGCAAAGGAGGTCGGCGCCCGAGGCCGCCTCAAAGCGGCGGCAAAGCTCACCGATCGCGCGGAGGGCGCGGCGGCGGTTGCGGAAGAAAAGGACCGACACGACCGCCGAGGAGAGCGCCAGCAGAAGAAGGAGCGCCGTGGCGGGCGAGAAGGTCAGGGGGCGGATGAGAAAGGCGCCAAGCGAAAGGACAAGAAGGCCAAGACCCGCAAGGAGCCAGGCCAGCACGCGGAAAAGGCGGGCGGCGCGGTGATGGGCACCGTACTCCCCCTCAATGGTGCTGACGCCCCCCGCGCCCTCAATGGCGGTGAGAAGCTCCTCGGCCTCGGGGGTGATGCCCGTGTCCTCCTTGATGCTCTTCAGCTTTTCGGCGCTGCGGAGGTAGTTCTGGCGCGAGATCTCGGTCACGCGCTCCGCGGTGACGAGGGCGGAGAGGTATTGCTCGTTCGGCAAAAAGCCGTCCTTCTCATTATCGCGGCGGAGCTTTTCGTGCTCGGCGGTCAGGGCGGCATACGCACTCTCGTCCTTATGCAGGCGGTCAAAGGTGCAGATCGTGAGGTAGTTGCGGTAGTCTCTGTCGACCCCCTCGAGGCGGTCGCGCTCATGCTCCGCATCGGCGATCTTGACCGAGAGCTTATGCAGCTCGGTCTCGGCCCTGTGGATCTGGGCGTTCAGGCGGATCGCCTGTGAGAGGCGGGTGCGGACGGCATCGGCCTGCGCGTCCAGCTCCGCAATGGCACCGCCGACACCGCTTTGGTGCGAGAGCGAGCTGCGGGCCTCACGCAGGGCGCGGAGCGCGCGCTGGGAGCTGACACGCTCGTCACCCGAGAAGAGGATGTTCTCCATGGCGGCGGTCATCTCGCCCTCATTGACGCGGGAGGCCGATAACTGATCGAAAAAGGCGGTGTTGACGTACACCTGCTCGGGCACCGAGAAGAATTCCTCCCCGGGGAGCGAGCGGAAGCGGGCCACGCTCCCGTCGGAAAGGTCGACAAGGCGGCTGTCCTCACGGTAGCCGATGCGCCCGTCCTGCGAGGTGGCCACGGTCTCTCTTTCAATGCGGAAGCGGCGGCCGTCCTCCAGCGAGAACTCCATGGAGCCGTCCGCCGACAGGGCGCTCCAGCTGACGCGCTTTTCCCGCTCGGGCAGGTCGCCCGCCGCGTTTTGCGTGCCAAAGCCGTACAGCATATAACGGATAAAGGCGGCTACCGTGCTCTTGCCCGACTCGTTGTCACCGACGATGACGTTGAGGCGCGGGCCGAGCGAGAGGGAGACGCCCGAGAGATTACCGAAATGTCCGATCGTCAGACGCTCTATGACCATAGCTCACCTTTCCTTACCGCTAAGGAAGGCAATGGCACGCTCGACCGAGTCCTTCGAGTTGTACCACGGCTCCTCTCCGTAACGGTAATCGAATTTTTTGCAGAACCAGCTGACGTCCCCCGAGAGTGCCTCGAGGTAACGGTCCACGGGGGCCAGCACGCTGGCGGCAAAGTCAGCGTACATCTTTTTGGGGAGGTTGGCACGGCCGCACTCCAGAAGGCGGCGGAGGTGAGGCAGGCAGAACCACGGCTGGGCCTCCACCTTCTTACGGAAGGCGGGGTCCTCCTCATACAGCACGGCCACGGTGGCCGTCATGCCCGAAAAATTATGCTCGATGCGCTCACAGATATAGCACGAGCCCTCAAGGCGGCCCACCGCCTCCGTGACCTTGGCGGCACGACTGCCGAAAAGGGCCGAAACGCCGTGGGGCGTGAGCTTTTCCTTGACCTCGCCGAGGTGGCTCTCAAGGATGAGGGCAAGGCCCAGGCGGTTCTTGCGGACGAAGAGCTTATCAAAGTGCGTGCCGCAAAAGCCAAGCTCATTGGTGCGGATGCGGACGTCCGGCTCCATCATCGAGCCGCCGAGAATGAGACCGAGCTCATCCTCCTCAAGCTTTTCGTAAAGAGCGCACATCGGACAGCCGCAGGCAGGGTCGGCCGCCGAGGCATCAAACGCCTCGTTGACGGGAATGGTATAAATGCGCTCCATAGCTCTTCTCTCCTTCGGTTTTTTCACGCGGTGCGGTCTTGACCCTTGACTTTTTTCGCCGGGGGGGCTATAATGGAAGGGAGCCGCAGGGCGCCCCCTTGGGTCCCGCGCGGCACGCGCACACAGGCGTATATATACATTATAGCATAAAAAGATAATTTTTCAAGGGATTATTTTCACTTCGTGAAGCTCCCTCGGAAATTTCCCATTTCACACCCCAGGAGGTCCTTATGAAGTCTAACGCCCAAAAGCTTTTGCCCGCATCCCTCCTTCTCCTTTTGGCCTTTGTCCTGCTCCCGCTGACGGTTGCCGCCGAGAGCGCGGAGGGGGCCGCCCCCGCGGCAGGCCTTGACCTTTCGTTGCTGCTTTCGCAAAACCTCGGTCCGACGGTCACGCTGCCCGTCCTCCTCTTTGCGGCGCTTGGCCTTCTTGAGGCCTTCTTCGGCTACCGCCTCCTGAAGGTGGAGCTGTTTGGCACGGGGCTCCTCCTTGGCGGCATCTTCGGCAATTTTCTTGTTTCCTCGGGCGTTTTCAACGCCTATCTGACCTCGCCCTGGATGGGGTGGGTCGCCATCCTCATCTTTGCCCTGCTCGGCGCCTGGATCGCTTGCAAGCTCTTCCGTACCACGCTCTTTTTGGCCCTTTTCGGCGCCTCCTTCTACATCGGGTACGGTCTGCTCTCCGTCTACCTCGGCAGTCCCCTCATCGCCCTTGTCGTGGCGATCCTTGAGGCGTTTGTCGTGGCCTCGATCGGTATGCGCCTTGTGCGCGGCGTTGTCATCGTTGTGACGGCGGCGCTCGGCGGTTACCTCGTCTCGATGGCGCTCTCGGGCCTTTTGCCCATCCTGCACATCAACCTCATCCTCCTCGCTCTTGTTGGCGTGCTGGGTGCTATCGTTCAGTTCAAGAGAAAGAAATAAGCGGGGCGGCAGCCCCAAAAGCCAAAAGAGGCGCTCTCACGGAGCGCCTCTTTTTTTCGTTGGCGGCGATAGAAAAAGGAGCAACCGAGGTTGCTCCTTGTTTCGGTCATGCCAAAGCTCGCCGGCCAAGGCCGTGGGAGCTTTGAGCAGAAATCGGCGCTCGTCACCCGCAGGCGTACTTACGTACGTCAAGGGGGGCAAGCGGCGATAGAAAAAGGAGCAACCGAAGTTGCTCCTTGTTTCGGTCATGCCAAAGGCGCCGGCCAAGGCCGTGGGAGCTTTGAGCAGAAATCGGCGCTCGTCACCCGCAGGCGTACTTGCGTACGTCAAGGGGGGCAAGCGGCGATAGAAAAAGGAGCAACCGAAGTTGCTCCTTGTTTCGGTCATGCCAAAG
>JAFQWT010000138.1 GCA_017407375.1 Clostridia bacterium | reverse complement strand
GCCCCTCGGGGCTTTTTTGTTTATCCCTTCCTCTCAAGCCGCCAAAGCAACCGGGAGAAGGGAAGGATCAGTGTGCCGAACACCGCGTTGGATACGGCGTGCGTAACGTCAAAGACAAGGCCCGCACTGAGCCAGGCCGCCACCTTCTCCCAGGAGTCAAGCCCATACAGCAGGGCCTCAAACGGCGCGTAAAGGAGACCGAAAAGAAGCCCGTGCAGTCCCGCCACCGTGGGATAGAGGATCGCCTTCAGCCAATGCGGGGCGCGCCTCGGTATCGCGAGAAAGCCGAAAAAGAGAGGGAGAAAAATGTAAAGGTAGGGGATCCACCACGGGGAAAAGGCGTGGATCAGCCCGTCAAGCAGCACGTAAACGTACAGCGGTATCAGCGCCCGCCAGCGGTACACCGCGGTGAGGGCGCCCACAAAAAGCGCAAGGAGGTGGACGTTCGGCAGGACCTCCATCACCAGCTTGGAGGCAAGCATCATTGCCCCAAGCATGGCAAACAGGGCGGTGTCCCGCGCCAAGTGGCGGCGGCGGGTCACCATTGGTTCGTACGGACGAATTCGTAGACAGTCCCCTCGGTGACGGGAATGTAGGAGACACCCGTGGGGGCGGTCTCTCCGTTCACAAGGACCTTCCAGTAATAGCCGCCGTCCAGGTCGTAATCGGCACGGATGCCGTTCACGTGGCTGATCATCAGGCCGTACTGCGCCTCCTTACCGCGGACAAGCTCCGCGGCAAGCAGGGCCTTGTCCAGCATGGTGTCATCGGTCTTAAGGGTCAGGGTGACGGTCTTTTCCTCGGCCGTGACCTTCACGGTGACCGTAACGGCACCGTCACCGACCGTGGCATCGCTTTTGTAGGTGGCATCCTCCCAGGAGGCGGGCACAGGGGTGCAGGCCGCAAGGAGAAAAAGGAGGAGCAAAAGAAGGGGAACGACGCGAAGGAGTGGTTGTTTTTTCATCATTTTGTAAAGTTTCCTTTCCCGAAGAAAACGCGCTCTCCTAAGGAGAGCGCGCCAAAAGGAACGAAGTCCGTCGTCGCCTCTCCTATTGCCCAAGAGCGATTTCCCTGCACAAGACGGTAAGCATTCCGACTGACGCCCTATCCCTTGGCGATCACGGCAATGGCTGTTGCTGCGGATCCTCCCCGCATTTCCTTACCCCTGCTTTCGCAGTGACGCCGTCCTTGCGGCGCCGAATTGTGTCGTATGCTCTTATTATATCGGAAGCGCCCCCGTCTGTCAAGCCCCACCCCCTCATATCGGCGGCCTTTTTTGCATAGAGATAAGTAGAAAAGGGGGTGGTGCCATGTCACGGCGCGCGGTGCGCTTTTTCAAAAACGGCGCGGTCCTTGCGGCCTCGGCGCTTCTGATGCGGACGGTGTCGGTCGCCTTTGGCGCCTACGTCACGGGGAAGGTGGGGGCCGAGGGCATGGGCCTTTACTCGCTCATCATGAGCGTGTATACCTTTGCGGTGACCTTTGCCACCTCGGGCGTTCAGCTGGCCGTTACGCGCCTTGTGGCTGAGGCGCTGGGGCGGGGTGACTCCGCGGGGGCGCGTGCGGCGCTCCGCACCTCGCTTGGCTATGCCCTCGCCTTTGGGAGCGCTGCCTCGCTCGTGCTGTTCTTGGCCGCGCCAGCGCTTGGCACCGCCCTCCTTGGTGACGGGCGCACCGTCCCCTCCCTGCGCCTTCTCTCGGTGGCCCTTGTGCCCGTGGCGCTCTCCTCGGTGTTTTACGGCTACTTCACGGCCGTCCGCCGCCCACAGCGCTCGGCGGTGGTGTCGGTGGCAGAGCAGGGCGTGCGCATCGTGCTGACGGTCCTTGCCCTCGGGGCGCTCCTGCCCTCGGGCCTTGGGTACGCGTGCCTGGCGCTGGTGGGCGGCTCG
>JAFQWT010000137.1 GCA_017407375.1 Clostridia bacterium | reverse complement strand
GGCGAGACCTATTTTGCCGAGCCCGCCTTCAGCGCCGATAACGCGGCGGGCATCGCCCTACTCACCAAAAAATGTCATGGAGGCCGCTCTTGAGCACTGAGCTTTCGTCCCCCGCCGTGGGGAAGGAGGAGCCGATCACCGTATCGGCACTCAACGAATACATCAAGGGGCTCCTTGAGGAGGAGCCCGCCCTGCGCCACGTGTACCTGCGCGGGGAGATCTCCAATTTTACAAACCATCGGTCGGGTCACCTTTACTTTTCCCTCAAGGACGAGGGCGGGCTGATCCGTGCCGTGATGTTCCGCGGGAGCGCGGCTCACTTGGCCTTTGTGCCCGAAAACGGGATGAAGGTGCTTGTCCGCGGAAGCGTCTCGCTTTTTGTACGGGACGGCTCGTACCAGATCTACGTCAGCGCCATGGAGCCCGACGGCGTTGGTGCCCTCTATCTTGCCTTTGAACGGTTAAAGAAGAAGCTGGCGGCCGAGGGGCTCTTTGAGGAGTCCCGCAAGCGCCCGCTCCCCAAGATCCCCTCGCGCATCGGCGTGATCACATCGCCGACCGGGGCGGCCGTACGGGATATTATGAACATTCTCGGTCGCCGCTTTCCGTACGCGGAGGTGGTGCTGGCCCCCGCGCTTGTCCAGGGGGCGGAGGCGCCCGCCTCGCTCATTGAGGGGCTGCGGCGGCTCGGCTCGCTTGGGAACATTGACGTTATCATCATCGGCCGCGACGGTGGCTCGATGGAGGACCTATGGGCCTTTAACGACGAGGCCCTGGCGCGTGAGATCGCGGCCTCCCGTGTGCCCGTGATCTCGGCTGTCGGTCATGAGACCGATTTCACGATCGCCGATTTTGTGGCCGACCGCCGCGCACCCACCCCCTCGGCCGCGGCGGAGCTTGCCGTGCCCGATACCGCCGAGCTGATGCGGAAATTTCTGAACATCACAAAGCACACCGATCTTTTGCTGGCACGGCGCCTTGAGCGTGCGCGGCGCACCCTTTCCGATCTTGCGGCGCGCCGTGCGCTTTCTGATCCCGCGGCCCTCTTTACCGAGCGCCGCATGCTCCTTACGTATCTGTCCGACAAGGCCGCCTCTTCCATGGAGAGCCGCCTGCTTACGCTTCGCTCGGGCTTCCGTGAGGAGGCGGGGCGGCTGGAGGCCATGAGCCCCCTTGCCATTCTGAAGCGCGGGTACAGCGTTGCCCTGGGCGCTGACGGCGTTGCCAAGCGCTCGGTCACGCAGCTGACCCGCGAGGAGATCCTCACCCTCCGCCTTGATGACGGTGAGGCAACGGCACGGGTTGTCGATACCCGTCAATTTAAAAAAGGAGATGCCTGATATGAATGAAGCTATGACCTTTGAGGCCGCGGTCGCCCGTCTTGAGGAGATCGTCCGTGCTATGGAGGAGGGGAGTCTCCCCCTTGACGATTCGCTTAAGGTCTTTGAGGAGGGTATTGCCCTGGTCCGCTTCTGCAATGCGAAGCTGGACGCCGCCGAGCAGAAGGTCAGGATCCTTCTCACGGGGGAGGACGGCAAGCTGACGGAGGGTGATTTTGTCCCCCCCGCCAAGGGCTGAGCCGTGCGGCTTGACGTTTTCCTGACCGAGCGGGGGCTGGCGCGCAGCCGCACCGAGGCCCGCCGCCTCATTGAGGACGGCCACGTGTCCGTTCTTGGCACCGTGCGCGATAAGCCCGCCTTTCCCATTGAGGAAACGACCCCCGATGGCGACGTGACCGTTTGGCGCGACGCTGTCCCCTTTGTCAGCCGCGGCGGGGAAAAGCTGAGGGCGGCGCTGGATGCCTTCTCCCTCTCGCCCCGTGGGCTTTGCGCCATGGACGTTGGCGCCTCCAGCGGCGGCTTTACCGACTGCCTTCTGCGCTACGGTGCCGCCCGCGTTCTGGCCGTTGACTCGGGGTGCGGGCAGCTGGCTGAGGCCCTGCGGACCGATGAGCGCGTGCTTTCGTTTGAGCATTATAACGCAAGGTTTTTGAAGCTTGAGGATTTTCCCGAGCAGCCGCGCTTTGCCGTGATGGACGTTTCCTTTATCTCGCAGACCCTGATCCTGCCCGCACTTGCGGCTCTTTTGCCTGAGGGCGCGCCCTACGTTGGCCTGATCAAGCCCCAGTTTGAGGTCGGCCGTGCCGGCGTTGGCAAGGGCGGTATCGTCCGTGATGAGGCACGGCGGAGGGAAGCCGTTGACCGTGTGATAACCTTTGCCGAGGGCG